>DAOVXE010000120.1 GCA_030636285.1 Candidatus Falkowiibacteriota bacterium
ATATAAAAAATAAATATCTTGACGAAGTATCTAGATTAATAAATCATAAATTTCAAATTTTAAAGTAACTTAGTATAGTTGGTTGCTCATAGTTTAATAATTTTCCAATTTGTATTTTCTTCCACTCCCCACTAAACCCGCTCAACCGAACATCCCCACTCAAAAGCCTCTGCATCAATCCTTTTTTAATATCCTTCTTAATCTCAATTTTCCTTGATAATTTTTCAAGATATTTATCCCATGTTTCTAGGACTTTTACTATGGCGTTTTGTTCGGGAAAGGGTGGGGAAATAAATTTAAACTTATTTATAATCTGGATTGTTAACTGTGGCTGAGCACTACCAAATGAAACTCTTTTTATCTCTTTTTTGAAATTTGAAGATTTTAAATATTTTACCAAAAACTTTGAGTCTACACTTTTATTTTCATTTCTTATTATTGCCATCCCTGAGTTTATCCGAATATTATCAAATTTTATCTTATCATCATAATAAGAAATATTTCCAATTGTTCCTCTGGTTGTGATAATTATATCTTTTCTTTTTAGTTTCCCCTTGCCCATTAATTCATTCTTACTTCTCGAAATAAACTGCTTTTCATCAAAGTTAAATCCATTCTTCGTCACATTTCCAGCATTTAAAAATAAACAAAAACCGTCAGATAAAAAATCATCTTGCTTTGGATAGTTTTTACCTCTATCTCCGTCAACAATAGCAATCTTACAATTTTTAAATAAACTATTTTGCCATCCTCTTGGAATATTTTTTTGTGTTTTATTTTTTGGCATAAATTATCTAACAATTCCCCGCCCAGGCATAAATGCCAGGGCTAGATTTTTAGCTTGTAATCCCCATAAATGGGGATATTGTTGTAAACGTTTTATTATATAGCCCCATTTATGGGGCTTGCAATCTTTTCGGTAGCCCTGCCGTTTACGGCTGGGCGGATAAAATCGGTTGAATATTAAAAATTAATCGTACGGATAAAATCGGATAAACTATAAAAAATCAATCGCCTTATTTTTATTCCCTCGCGTCCGGCACGAATTCCAAAATTTTTATAATATCATCTTTTTCATGATGCTTTTTTTGATTCAGAATATATTTTTTAACAAACAACAAGCTGCTTTTGCTTAAAGACAAAATTCCATAACCCTGCTGCCATTTTAAATATTGCTCGCCTTTAATTCTGTTAATTTCATAAGCGCTAAATCCCTTAATTTGACCGATAAAATCTGAAATATTTATTTTGTTCGGAGGAATAGTCGCCAATAAATGACAATGGTCTATGTGGGTATTAAATTCCAATAATTTACCGCCAAGTTCTTTGACCTTTTGTAATATATTTTTCTTTAAAAGCCTATCAATATCATCATTTATAACATTTTCTCTTTTCTTTGTGCTCCAAATCACATGATAATACAATTCGTAATATATATGCGGCATATTTTACTTAATATTTAACTCTTTTAAATGTTTTTTCATTTCACTTTCCAGCTTTGCAATTTCCGGATCAATTTTATCTAACTCTTTTAAATTAGCTGAAATATCAACCTCCTCTTCCTCCTCAAAAGTGTCTACATATCTAGTAATATTCAAATTAAAATCATTTTTTTTTATTTCATTAAAGCCAGCAACTCTGGAAAATTTATCAATCGTTTTTCTATCTTTGTAAGTCTTAAAAATTTTCTCAATATTTTTATTGCTAAGTGAATTTTGCGCTTTGCCGGGAACAAATTCTTTTGACGCTTCAATAAATAGAATGTCTTTTTTCTTTTCGTTTGCCCCGCCCTTTTCTCTTGATCTGTCTAATATCAAAATTGCCACCGGAATACCAGTAGTTTGAAAGAGTCCGGCCGGCAAGCCGATAACCGCGTCAATTACATTTTCCTCAAGCATTGCTTGTCTTATCTTGCCTTCAGCGCCGCCCCTAAACAAAACGCCGTGCGGAACAATAACGGCAACTCGCCCCTGTTTTGGCTTGGCAACTTCCATCATGTGGGATATAAAAGCAAAATCGCCTTTATCTTTGGGTGGAATGCCGCGCCAAAATCTATTATACTTGTCGCTTGTCGCGTTTTCGGCTCCCCATTTTTTCAAAGAGAACGGAGGATTAGCAATCACGAGGTCAAACTTCATAAGCTTGTCATTCTCTACTAATAAGGGGTTATTAAGCGTATCGCCCCACTCAAGCCTGGCTGAATCTTTTCCGTGAAGAAAAACATTCATTCTGGCCAGCTGATATGTCGACCCGGTTGACTCTTGACCGTATAACGCGTAATTTTTTGATCCCTGTTTTTCAATTTCTTCACCGGCTAAAAGCAATAATCCGCCAGACCCCATAGCCGGATCGCATATCCTGTCGCCGCTTTTCGGTTGGGCTAATTTCGCTAAAAGTTGAGCGACCGATCGAACTGTAAAAAACTCTCCGGCTTTTTTGCCGGCATCAGCGCCAAACCTCTCAATCATATACATATATGAATTGCCGATAATATCATCATCAACTTCGCTTAAATCAATTTTTTGAAAATCTTGAATCAAATACCGGATCATTCTATTCCGCTGTTCAAGCTTGCCTAGAGTATTTTCAGAATTAAAATCAAGAGAAGTTAAAATGCCTTCCAATTTTTCTTTATTTTCATCTTCAATTTTTGCCAAAACTTTATTAAGCTCTTCCCCGATATTATCTTGTTCAACTATGCCATAAATATAATCAAACGATGTATTTGGAGGCAAATAAAAACGGCCTGTTTTTAATTTATCCTGCACGCGGCTTGCTCCGCTAAATCTTTCTTGATACTTTGCTTCCTGTTTTTTAAACAAATCGCTTAAATATTTATAAAAAAGCATTATTAGCACATAATTTTTATAAACTCCGCCATCCAGACCGATTCTGGAAGTATCTGCGGCCGCCCAAAGTATTTTATTTAATTCCTCTTGTGTAATGGTTTTGTTAGACATATTTTTATTTATTTAATATTTTACCAACCGCACTTTTAATAATGCTGTTGATTAATATTTTTTTAGTATTTAACTTATTCTGAAGAGCAATATTGTTTTTATATAAATTTACAATAACTTGCTGTTCTTTTATTTCCGGGATAACAACATTAATATTCTCTAAATCTTTCCTAAGTATGATCTTAATAGCTCCCCCTGTTAAAAATTTATTAATTTCTTTCTGCCCGGCGGTTGAATTCAGGTATATTGCTAAATACTCAGGGTTTACTTTTTCTTCAAATGGCCGTAAAATATAAACCGAAGATGATGCGATGATATTTTTCAGATTTCCTTTATAAACACCCGCCCTGAATTTTCCTCTGACCGAAATAATTACATCACCCTCTTTGATCAAAGCATTGGTTTTAAATATTTGATGATTTATTTTTACTAATTGCTTATCGCCAATATAAAGATCGCCGGATATATCTTTGGCCTGAATAACCAAGCCTTTCCCGCTCTCTTCTGATTTTAACGCAGTTCTAAAAGTGTACCCGGCTAATACTTTTGTTATAGATTTTATATTTTTTTTATCTTGCATGCTAACAGTATACTGCATACAAAAATAATTGTCAATTATTTCTTGACTTCAAACTTGGGTCACCCTAAGCAGTTCTGATTGAGTTTCGCTTAGATCAGCAAAAATAGTTTCTGCTTTTCCAGATTCAGGCAATGTGA
>DAOVXE010000153.1 GCA_030636285.1 Candidatus Falkowiibacteriota bacterium
AGGATATTTTATTGTTGCTTTGTAGTAATTTGTATTTCCTGAATTTATATTGTCATTAACAGAATATCCGGTTTTAAAATTATTAACGTCTTTTCTGTTTGAAAATTTATTCATTAACTCATTGGAAATTGTTTGAAAATTGCTTGTACTCGCTTGACGGGTGAAAATTGAAAATTGCTTGTGCTCGCTTGACGGGTGAAAATTATCATCATCGTCTATCTTTGAAATCTCCTCCACCTTAACTTTCTCATTCCCAACCCAAACAACAACATCCATATCCTGGTCTTTTTTTGAAATATTGGTAATGGAAAAATAAACATCAACACTTGAAAACCCATTATATTCTTTCTTGTCTGATTGTATAATCAATGTCTCGCCTTCATTCTCGTCTGTCCACGCCAGCGCTATTTTTGTGTCATTAAATATAAATTCTTTGGGGATAGTGTAGTTTTTTAGTATTTTTAATGGTTTGTTTATTAGATAATTTACATAGCAAACAGTACCCGCGATAATAAGGGTTATTATTAAAATTGCTGTTATTTTTGGGTTTATGGTTTTTGGCATGATATGTTGATTTTGTCCCGCATGCCGCTGCGGGATTGAATCTAAAATATTAAACACAATTATTTAGATTATATCGGGAAATACGTAATTTGGCAATAGATTTTTTTGTTTTTTTAGCAATAAATACAGTTTACCAGGGACAATGTTCAGATAATTGATTTTTTTTTGAACCTGTGTTATAGTAAAGGAGATTTAATAGCAAAATAGAAGAATAAATGAAGCGAATAACGCGGATGTTATTCTTATTTTATTTTGCGTTTGTTTATTTTAAACCCCAAACCCCAATGCTTAAGAATTTTTTTAATTTTGTTTTTGAGTTGGTAAAAATTGTAGTAATATCGCTGGTAATAATTATTCCGGTAAGATATTTTTTAATCCAGCCGTTTTACGTTAAGGGCGCCTCAATGGAACCGAATTTTTACGATCATGAATATTTGATCATTGATGAAATCAGTTATCGTTTTAATGAGCCAAAGCGCGGCGATATAGTGGTTTTTCGCTACCCGCGTAATCCGCAGGAATATTTTATTAAGCGCTTGATTGGCATACCAGGCGACGAAATTCAAATAAAAGACGGCCATGTTTATATTCTTAATAATAATAATTCTGACATGGCGCGTTTGGAAGAACCCTATTTATCGCCAGGGACAAAAACTTACGGATTAACCGAAGAAGCGGTTGTTTTGGGCGATGATGAATTTTATGTTTTAGGAGATAATCGTAATTCCAGCAAAGATTCGCGCAGTTTCGGGCCGGTCAACCGGAGCTATATTACCGGCCGGGTTTTACTTCGCGGCTGGCCATTTGACCGGATACAATTATTTGAAACCCCGGTTTATGTATTGTAATTTATTAATCCCACAAATCAACATTGATTACAAACTAACAAATCTTTTCACAAATACTACAAATTATTTGATAAAATATTTGTTTTATTTGTAGCTGATTTGTTAGTTTGTAATCAATGTTGGTTTGTAATCAATCTAAAATAAAAGTTAAAAATGTTTAAAAAAGCAATGAGTAAAAATAATAATAAAACAAATATTCCCAAGGAGACAGATGATCATAAGCCTTGCCGCGGCAGTAAGCACGCGCGGCTCAAGGGGATGAAGGATATATTGTTTGACGAGTATTGCTATTATAATTTGTTGATAAACAAGGCTAATGATCTGGCCGGGTCTTACGGCTTTAACCGTATTGAGACCCCGGTGCTGGAGCGCTCTAAGCTCTATGAACGTTCCACCGGCAAGGATACGGATATTGTCTTGAAAGAGATGTATAATTTTATAGATAAAAGCGGGGACAAGATAGCTTTGCGGCCGGAGGCCACGCCAAGCCTGGTCCGGGCCTATATTGAGCACGGTATGTTTAACATGCCGCAGCCGGTCAAAATGTATTGGCTGGGTCCGCTTTTTCGGCATGAGAAGCCGCAGTCCGGCCGCTACCGCCAGCACACGCAGTTTGATCTGGAAATTTTCGGTGATCCCAGTCCGGTGGCTGATACCCAGTTGATATTGATCGCTTATAATTTTTTTTCTGAACTGCAAATCAATGTACAGGTACAAATAAACAGCTTGGGCGACCCGGAGGATCGTGAAGAATATATCGCGCAGTTGATGGAATTTTATAAAGAAAGAGGCAAACGCTCAAAGCTTTGCAATGATTGCAAGCGCCGTTTTTCCAAAAACCCTTTGCGTTTATTGGATTGTAAAGAGCCGGAATGCATAGCGATTCGGGAGGACGCTCCGCAGATCGTGGATTTTTTGGCGGATAACGCCCGTGATCATTTTATAAAAGTATTGGAATATCTGGACGATCTGGAAGTGCCGTACAATCTTAATCCATTTTTGGTGCGCGGACTGGATTATTATAACCGAACGGTTTTTGAGATCACCCCGGTTGTAGATGATTTAGAAAATAATGAAAATAGCCCTGTCGCTCAAAAGCGGCAGATTTCGCTTGGCGGCGGTGGCCGTTATGACAGACTGGTTGAAAAGATGGGCGGCCGCCCGACTCCGGGCTGCGGTTTTGGCTTGGGGTTGGAGCGGGTAGTTCAGAAAATAAAAGAAAAGAATATTCCTTTGCATAAAGATAAAGAGCCGATTATATTTTTGGCTCAATTGGGCGATCAGGCTCGCAGGAAAATTATGGTTATGTTTGAGGAAATGCGCCGTGGCGGCTATAAAGTGCGGCAAGCTTTTACCAAGGATAGCCTTAAAGCCCAGCTGGAGGAAGCTAACCGCATCGGGGCTAAGTATAGCCTTATTTTGGGGCAGAAAGAATTACTTGATGGCACGATAATTATTCGTGATATGGAATCCGGCACTCAGGAAGTTATAGATATGAAAAAAATAAGCCCGGAACTGGCCAGGCGGCTGGGAGAAAAAGAGGAAATAATTATTAATAATAAACAATAGACTTACTGCATAATAAGTTGCGTAGCGAAATTTTCAGATTTTGAGGAAATTTTCCTTAAAAATTTTTTGCTTATGTTGTAATATAGGCCAA
>DAOVXE010000093.1 GCA_030636285.1 Candidatus Falkowiibacteriota bacterium
AACAATTATTGAGGCCACTTCGGGAAATACCGGAATTTCTTTGGCCATGATCGGCGCTGTCAAGGGATATAGGGTGGAAATTGTTATGAGTGAAGCGGTTTCAATTGAAAGGCAAAAAATGATCAAGGCTTTTGGAGCGAAAATAATTTTAACCCCCAAAAAGCAAGGGACTGATGGCGCGATCACAAAAGTGCGTGAATTAGTTGCTGTAAATCCAAAAAAGTATTATCATACTGACCAGTTTTCCAATGATGCCAATCGCGCGGCGCATTATGAAACAACGGCCCAGGAGATTTGGCGGCAAACCAACGGTGATATTGCTTATTTTGTGGCGGCAATCGGCACTTCCGGCACTTTGATGGGGGTGGGCGAGTATTTAAAAAAGTATAATCCCAATGTAAAAATCGTTAGCGCTGAGCCGGAAAAAGGGCATTATATCCAAGGATTGAAAAATATGGAAGAGGCGATCGTGCCAGCTTTGTATGATAAATCCAAACTTGATGATATTATTATGATCAACACCGAGGAAGCTTATGAGATGGCCCGGCAGATTCCGAAAAAAGAAGGTATATTTGCCGGCATGAGTTCCGGAGCCGCTATGCTCGCTTCTTTGAAAGTTGCGGAAAAAATCGCGAAAGGCAATATCGTAACAATTTTTCCTGACCGGGGAGAAAAATATTTAAGCACGGATTTGTTCTCGTAGCGTATAACTCATAACTCATAACATTTATCTAAAATATGGGTAAATTTTATATATACAACACATTAATCAGGGAAAAGGAAGAATTCAAACCCATCAAAAAGGGGGAAGTCGGACTGTATACCTGCGGGCCGACTGTTTATAATTACGCGCACATTGGTAATCTGCGAACTTATATTTTTGAGGATATTCTGAAGAGAGTTTTGAAGTATAATGGATACAAAGTTAAGCATATAATGAATATCACGGATGTTGGCCATTTGACAGGAGATATGGATATGGGCGAGGACAAGCTGGAAAAGGGCGCCAGACGCGAGGGCAAGACTGCCTGGGAAATAGCAAAGTTTTACGAGAAGGCGTTTATTAATGATTTAAAGAAGTTGAATATTGAGATGCCGGATAAGTGGACTCGGGCAACAGAGTATATTGATGAACAGATTAATTTGATTAAGATTTTGGAAAAGAAAGGTTACGCATATAAAATAAGCGACGGGATATATTATGATACTTCAAAGTTTAAGAATTATAATAAATTATCTCACTTGGATATTGAAACTTTGCGAGAAGGGGCGCGTGTAGAAAAAAATGAGGAAAAAAAGAATCCTACTGATTTTGCACTTTGGAAGTTTTCGCCGCATGGCAAGAAAAGGCAGATGGAGTGGGAAAGCCCATGGGGAATAGGTTTTCCGGGCTGGCATATTGAATGTTCAGCCATGAGCATGGCTGAACTTGGAGATAATCTGGATATTCATTGCGGAGGAATTGATCATATTAATATTCATCATACAAATGAAATAGCGCAATCTGAGGCTGCGTATTCTGACAAGAAGTTTTTTAATTATTGGCTGCATGGCGCGTTTCTTAATATTCAAGGCGGCAAGAAAATGGCGAAGAGCGATGATAATTTTTTAACTTTGCAAAATACTTTTTTAGATAAAAATATAGATCCGTTAGTGTATCGCTTTGCGGCTTTGCAAACGCATTACAGAAAGCCAATGGAATATTCAGAAGAAGCGATGTTAAATGCGGAGAGTGGATTGAAATCTTTAAAATCTTTATATAGATCATACAGAACTAACAAAGCCGAAGCTATAAAAAACAAAAAACAAAATAAAGGTATAATAAATATTCAATACAAAAAAGAATTTTTAAAATGCATAAATAATGATTTAAATATGCCAATGGCATTGGCTGTAATTTTTGATATGCTTAATTCTAATTTGAATGTTGAAGATATGGTCGCCACAATAGATGATTTTGACAAAGTATTGGGTTTGGATTTTAACCGTTTTGATTATCTGGGCACACCTCAAGAATTAGCTAAAGCGGAAGAGCTAGTAAACCAGCGCCAAAAAGCTCGTGAAGAAAAGAATTGGCAAGAGTCGGATAGATTAAGAGATGAAATTGAAAAGCTAGGTTATACTGTTGAGGATAGCAAAGACGGAATGAGAATTATCAGGAAATGAATGAAATTTGATTTTTAAAAACTTTTAAAGTATAATATTAATACTTATATTAATAATAATGTAATGGCAAAAGAAGTAACAACAAAAAACTTAATAGAAGATACGAAGATAAAAAAATTAGTTGAGATACTTGAAAAACGTAAGCTAATATCCAGTAAAGAAGCAAAAGAAATAATGGCTTTATAATTCATATAACTATTCCAAAAAGGAGGAGCTGGCATGAACATAGAGAGGCAAGCAAATATTCGTAAACCCAAAATAAATATTTTGGGACTTGTGGCCGTATTCGTAGTTTTTCTTATCGTATATTATGTCTATCAGCTTATTTTACCAGAAGGATTGCGAAGTTATATCCAGGAGGTGGCTCAGCTTATTATAAAAGGTTTATAGTAGCTATTTAGACATTATTAGGCGCTTGTGCATTAAATCAAGCGCCATTTTTTTTTGAAAATGAAAAATTTTTATAATAAATTAAATAAACCCTTTTACGTTTTAGCGCCGTTGGCCGGGATTACGGATAGCACGTTTCGGCAGATGTGCAAAGGTTTTGGCGCGGACGTTGTGTACTCGGAAATGATAAGCGCAACTGCGCTTTTTTATAATGATGCCAAAACTGTTGATCTGATGAAGTTTAATAAGGTGGAGCGTCCATATATCGTTCAGCTGTTTGGAAGCGAACCAAAATATTTTAAATTTGCTACTGAATTAATCACCTCACCCCCAGCCCCTCTCCTTCGCAAGGAGAGGGGGGTAAAAGGAGAGGGAGTAATAATAAAACCGGATGGGATTGATATTAATTTTGGCTGTCCGGTGCCTAAAGTAGTTAAGCAGGGAGCTGGTATCGCATTATTTAAAAATTTAAAAAAATCACGCGAGGTGATCAAGGCGGTAATTAATTCTACGGATTTGCCGGTGTCAATCAAAACCAGAAGCAAGGTTAAAGATATTGATGTTTTGAAATTTTTGGATCATATGAAAGGCCTGGATATTAAAGCCGTCATGATCCACGGCCGGAGTTCAGTCCAAGGGTTTTCCGGGCCGGTGGACACTAAGATAATTAAAAAAGCTCGTGATTATTTTAACGGGGTTGTTATCGCGAACGGGGGCGTAAACAATTATGAAGACGCTCAATCGCTGCTTAAAGAATCCTGCGCGGATGGAATCGGTATTGGGCAGGGCGCGCTTGGCCGGCCTTGGATATTTAAAGCTGCGCGAACAGGACAAAGCGTGGAACGAAGTTCGCGGGCAATATTTAAAGTCGCAATAGAACACGCCAGACTGAGTGAAGAGCTAAAAGGCGAGCAAGGAATTATTGAAATGCGCAAGCATTTATGCTGGTATGTAAGCGGTTTGCCCGGGGCGCGCGAATTAAGAAGGAATCTGGTAAAAGTTGAAACGCTTAAAGATATATATAAAATATTATCAGTACCTAAAAAATAAGGTTTTTTATTTTTTGCTTAAATATGGTATAATAAATTTAGTTACTCATGTTACACACTTATCACATAAAAAAAGTTATAATTAATGTAATTTAAACAAAAACGAGGATAAGAACAAGTTTTATCTTAGCATTTTTGTTTAAATTACATTAATTATAACTTTTTCTGAGGTAAAAATGTTTGGTGCGTAAAATGAGTTAGCCATTATTTAAATGACTGATATAAAATCAAAATCAGATCATCCGGAGGTTGTTAATTTACGGGAAAACCGGGAAAAAACTCCAATTTCGGATAATCAAGAAAAGATCAGCCGGCCTGAAAGCGGGAAAGATTTTGAATTGCTGCCTGATTTAAGTATTGAAAAGCCGGGTGGTAATAAAGAAAAACTGTTTGATTTGGCCGAAGGCAAGGCCGGGCCGGAGATTGTTTCATCGGGCGCGGGCCGGCAAGGCGCGGCGAAAAGACAAAAGGAAATAGAAGAGGTAATATCAAAAGACATTGATAAATATTATTTAAAGATGGATAAGCCGGCTCAAATGGAATTCAAGCGGGCAGGCGAGGAGACTGCCAGGAAAATAAACCAAATATTAACAGAGGGCAGGGTAAAGGTAAAAAAGATTATCAGCCTTATTCGCGCTTGGTTAATGATGATACCGGGTGTTAATAGATTTTTTATTGAACAGGAAACGAAAATTAAAACCGATGAGATTATTAAATTAGGCAATAGGCGGTAGGGCAATATTTACAAGTAAAATATGGTTAAAAATAAAGACGAAAAAGAAAAT
>DAOVXE010000077.1 GCA_030636285.1 Candidatus Falkowiibacteriota bacterium
AACCACTCAAACACACCTTTAGGAAAAAAGATTTCCAATACTTTTTGTTGAATTTCCATACAACGAAATTATTAGTTTATTAATAACTTCATTATATCTCATTTTATTTTAAAACCATATATTGCGTATGACCCAATTTTTCTGCTGTTTCTGCTTTAAAGTATCGCGGATAATCAAATTCACGCATCATCTGCGACACAATTTCATATTTTTCTAGCATTGCGGCAATCGCCTCAGCCTGATCCAAGGTTGGCGCACCTTTACCACCACTGGCAGAATACACAGCTAAAGCATTGCGTAAATCAGTGGCAATACCAATATAATCAACTATCAAACCACCTGGTTTATCTTTGAAAACCCGATTCACTCGAGCAATCGCCTGCATGAGATTATGCCCACGCATTGCTTTGTCAATATACATGGTATGAAGGCAGGGCGCATCAAAGCCAGTCAGCCACATATCACGCACAATTACCAATTTTAATTCATCCTCAGAATCCTTAAAGCGTTCTGCTAATGCTCTACGGTCTTGTTTGGTGGTATTGTGTTGCTGCCAATTTTCCGGATCAGAAGAGGCGGAAGTCATCACCACTTTGATTGCACCTTTCTTTTTATTTTTATTGCCCCAGTCGGGTTTTAATTTTACGATTTCATCATAAAGTTCAACTGCAATCCGCCGACTCATTGCCACAATCATGCCCTTACCAATATTTGCTTTCTGCCTTTCCTCAAAATGCTCAACAATATCTTTAGCCACATCCTTAATTCTATCCTTATGCCCAACAATCGCTTCCAGCTGTGTCCATTTGGCTTTGGCTTTTTCTTTGGCCGTTGATTCCTCACCTTCCGTAATTGACTCAACTTCCAAATCCAACTTTTCTTTTTCTTCCGGTTTCAAATGCACTTTAGCCAATCGTGATTCATAGAAAATTTTCACGGTTGAACCATCCTCCACGGCCTGGGCTACATCATATATATCAATATAATTACCAAATACTGCCGGAGTGGAAGCGTCTTCTTTTTCAATCGGTGTTCCGGTAAAACCGATAAATGACGCGCTCGGCAAGGCATCGCGCAAATATTTAGCAAAGCCGTAAGCTGTCCGCGTGCCCACTTCATTGCCAGCTTCGTCTTTTTCATAAACTGTCTTGGCGGCAAAACCATATTGGCTCCGGTGTGCCTCATCTGCTATCACTACAATATTTTTTCTATCGGAAAGTAAATCAAATTCTTCGCTGCCGTTTTCCGGAAAAAATTTTTGAATCGTGGTGAAAACAATTCCACCGCCAGCAGTTTTAAGCAGTTCTTTCAAATGCCCGCGATTTTCCGCTTGCACTGGCTCCTGCCGCAAAAGCTGTTTACTCCCTGCAAAGGTATCAAATAGCTGATCGTCTAAATCATTTCTATCAGTAATTACCACAACTGTCGGATTATCTAATGCCAATACAACTTCTCCAGCATAAAAAACCATGGACAGTGATTTGCCCGAACCTTGCGTATGCCAGACTACTCCAGCCTTACAGTCGCCCGACTTAGAAGTGGCTTTCTTGGTAGATTCCACTGCTTTCTTAACTGCAAAATATTGATGATAAGCCGCAATCTTTTTGACTGTTTCCACAAATGTCTGCCCAGTTTCTGAATCCTCTCTTTTTGTGCGCTCAAATACGGTAAAATGTTTAATCAAGTCTAACAACACCTGCTTATCAAGCATTCCTTTGATGATAGTTTCAACTTGCGGCACCACCACTTTGTCTTCAGTCTTGCCGTCTCTAGTTTTCCAAGCCATAAAACGAGTCCAACCAGCAGTCAAAGAACCAGTCTTCGCATCCAACCCGTCGGAAGCGATAAGTAAAGCATTATAATAAAATAAAGCCGAAATGGCTTTTTTATAATTCTGTAATTGGGTAAACGCTTTTTTAACGGTTGCGTTCTCATCAGCTGGATTTTTGAGTTCAACCACGACCAAAGGCAAGCCATTTACAAACAAAACCACATCCGGACGCTTAATCGTTTCACCATTTACAACCGTAAATTGATTACACACCACAAAGTCATTATTCTCCGGCTTCTCCCAGTCAATCAGCCACAATTTATTACCCCGCATCCCATCTTCGGTTAAAAACTCCGCCTCAATTCCATCTGTTAACATTTGATGAAAAGCTTCATTATTCTCCACTAAATTCTGCGTTGGCAGATTCATAACTGCTTTAAACGCCTGCTCGTGCACTGTTTCCGGCTTATGCGTATTAATCCGCGCAATCGCTTTCTTAAGCCTATCCTTCAAAACCACATTACTCAAATCATTCCCCCGCTCCACTTCCCATTCTTCTGGCGAAAGATAAGAAAAACCTTGCTTCTCTAACAATCCAATAACATAATCTTCAATTTTTGATTCAGTTATTTTGTTTGGCATATTATTTTAACTATATTTTTTCAATTATATATATTTAACTATATTCATTGATAAGCCTGTGAAAAACTTATAATTATATAAAAAAAATTACTAATATTAAATAATTTTTACCTCTTGCAATTAATAGCTACTTAATGTAAGGTATGGTATAATATAAGTAGCTCATCCACCAAGTTGTGGAAGGAGTCACGATTCCGTCTCTCACAAAGAGGCGGTTTTTGCTTTTTTTATAAACTCAAAATATTCTCTTTTTAATTTTTTCTTTGTGTGCGAATATTTTACAACAAATGCCGTCCAAGGAAGTAAGTATCCTTTTCTATCTGAAAGCACAACCAAATAATCCCAACTGCCGTAACATAAATATATTCTCATATCATTGTTTTTCTTTCTTTTCCAAATTTTAATGCTATCATGTTCAGAATTTTCAATCACACACCTGGGCCATTTTATTCTCTCACATCTTCTCATATCGGGAATTCGCTCATTCTCAATTTTTCCCTCAGTAATCAAATGCCAAAATGTCGCTTCTTTATCTTTAAATTTCGGATGTTTTTTGAGCCCAAGCTTAACACCTTTAAAAAATAATTCTCTGTCAATAAAATCATTTTTAAAACAATTGTAAATAGCATTAAGATAAATATCCCAATTGCCACCATGGTCATTTAATTTTATTAATTCTGGCATCTTTAACATACTTTTTCAATCTTTTTTTGAGGTTCCCAGATAAAAATATTAAATTTATTTTCTTTATAAAATGTAGATTTAATTAAACTATAACCCGATCTTTCTTTAATGCGCTCAATTAAACTGAGCTTAGTTTTTGAATCCTTTAATTCTCTATGCAAATATGACACAGCGCCGATGAGCAAATCAGCTACTTGCTGTAATTCAATTTCATGAGAACGGACTAATTGCAACTTTTTTATAATTGACCGATTAAAATCATAATGACTATTACATAAAACTTTATGCAATTTTTCAATTTTGTCAGCGCCTCTTGTATCCTTTATATCAATATATATATTATATTGATCATCGGGATTTATTACGGTTTTTAATAAGTCAAAATACATTTTGTAATACCATTGATTATGGCTTTGCTTAAAAGCTTCGTGATTAAGCTCACTCTTGTTTGGAATTATTAAACAACGAAAATGTAAGTCATCATCATCAAAAAAATAGTCAATGATATTTTGATAAAATAAATGCTTGGATGGAGATACTTTTGACCATTTAATCTCCGCGTATTTTTTTATGCCATGCACTTCCTTTATTTCTCTTACTCTCTTAAAAATATCCTGCGTCTTATCTTCCGGACACCAAAGCGCGCCAAGTACCATGGCTTTCTGCTTGTCATTTTCTAAATGGCAGCTTTCGTCGCAATAAATGTTATAAGTTTGAGGCATATATTTAATTTATTTTTTACTCTTCTTTATTGGTTTTATATACTAAACCTTCTTTGGTTAAAACACAATTCCCTTTGCCTATTGGATTTCTTATTTGTTTCTGAACATCAAACAACGGATTAACTAATTCTTCACGAATTAAAAACATCATATCGTCAATATAACAATACAAATTAAATACTTCACCGGAAGAATCTTTATTTCTATTTTTTATATCATCTTGATCCCATTCCTCCCATTTATATTTATCAAGTTTTTGTAAATAATCAATATATTCATCTAATTTTTTATTTAACCCCCTATATTCACGGGTTAAATCATTCTTTGCTTTCTCTAATTCCGGCATCAAAAAAATCCACATCTCTAAACTGCGCCAAAAATTCATAAATACATCCGTAAATTCTCTTTTACTATTTATCAATTCATCCAAATACTTCTGAAAATATTTAATAGATTTTTGTTTTTCCTCTAATTCATTATATTTAAGGCCAGATATTCTGACTGGTTTCATCAATATAAATGGTGGTTCGTTGACAGATAATATATTTTTCTGAAAATCTGTTCTAAATTCCCAAAACTCTTCATAAACCTTTACCCTCAAATTATCTTTTAAATTTTCTTTTTGTTGTTTTAAATTTAACCGATAAACAATTATCCAACCAATTACAGTAATCAAGATTAAAACAAAATTACCAATCAAAGACCAATCAACTTCTTGATTTTGGGAAGCTACATATATTATTTCCGGCTCTTGTTTTATAATTTCTTCTGTAGGCATATTACGGGTCATACGCAATATATGGTTCTAGCTAAATAATTTGGCCACCCGGAATAGAAAGAATTTCTTGTCGCGCACACCTCTAACCAACGATCGAAAACCTTTTAATTTTGCGTTAAACGACTCGGCTGAAGCATTGGTG
>DAOVXE010000116.1 GCA_030636285.1 Candidatus Falkowiibacteriota bacterium
AACCACTCAAACACACCTTTAGGAAAAAAGATTTCCAATACTTTTTGTTGAATTTCCATACAACGAAATTATTAGTTTATTAATAACTTCATTATATCTCATTTTATTTTAAAACCATATATTGCGTATGACCCAATTTTTAGCTTTGGCTTTTTGCCCGCCCTGGACGCAAATACTAGCTAACACATAATAATGCCACGAAAGCACTTTTGGGCGTTTTTTTAGTTCTTTCAAATGCTTTCTAATCAATAATTCTTTTCCCTTAATTCTGTTTTCTATATTTCCTCCAACATGTTCACCATGACCAACCTGCATTTTAGTTAACACTTCTTCTATAGCATAGCCATTTCTATCTTTTGATAATCTAAATATAAGTTCAGTTTCCTGGCTGGCTGGCATTTCTTCATCAAACATATTAACCTCAAACAACGCGCTTTTTCTAGCTGCCAACGTAGAAGTCATTGGTTTTATTTCTAATGGTAATACTAATTCGTAAAAATTATTTATTCCGATTATCTTGGGAATCCGAATTCTTTTATCGTTATTATTCACATTACCAATCTCTACTCCTGAAAAAACATAATCTATTTTATCCTCATACTTTTCTATAATCTCATATTGTTTGGATAATTTATTTGGTAAAAATTCATCATCATCATCCAGAAACGCGATCCAATCCGCCTGGGCATTCTTTATGCCAGTATTACGCGCAACTGAACCACCTTGATTTTTTGAATGTTGTATATATTTAATCCGCGGATCATTAAAAGATTTAACTGCCTGCTCGGCGCGCTCTTTTACGCCATCATCCACCACAATGATTTCAAAATCCTGAAATGTCTGATTTAGGACGCTTTGAATCGCCCTTTTTACTCTGTCTGGCCGATTATGTGTTGGAATAACTACGCTAATTTTTGGTTTCATAAAACTTATTATGCGGTAAGCCTATTTTAAATGCAAATGATGCTTAAAAAATTCATTATTGCGAGAATCTCCGGGGATATAGGCAAATCTAAAATCATTTTTCCAGGCAACATAATTAAAGCTTAATTGATCCCGCCTACTCCAGCTCTCAATCTCTTTCCACCAGTCTTCCATGGTTTTTACTACATCATCCTTATTATGCCTCCGTACAAGAATCATGCCGGATATTAAGCCATTACGCTCCGGGTAGCCCTGCTCACGATAATAATCTACTTGTTTTTGCATTAATTCTGGTTCGTCTTTATAACTGCCTTTTTTAGTTAAACGGATACATTGTTTGGCTTCTTCATAAATACAATCCCA
The DNA here is from genome assembly GCA_030636285.1 of Candidatus Falkowiibacteriota bacterium. Next base: position 1,288 of record DAOVXE010000116.1, read on the forward strand.
GGAATCATATAAATTCTTATGGTCAAAAGTTGCCATATTTTTTTTATCCAAATATTGATCAATCAATTTATTCAGGTCTCCTTGCACTTCCAGATTACCATCGGCAAATATACTATATTCATATTCACTTAAATATTTATGCGGCAGTATTTTATAGATCTTAGCCGCCCGAGCCGGATCCTTATGGCTTGGCGCGACTTTTTTTATCTGCCAAACCTTTGATTTAAAATCCTGGTCGGTAAAACAAATATAATCAAAATTGTCTGAGACAAACTTTGGCTCCATTAACTTATCCTTGTTGCCAAAAATAGTAGTATACATTACGCGGTTCTTTCTCTTTACTTTGACTATCATTTGGTAAGCAAAAAGCTGGGGCCGCAACCTGGCAATCAGGCAAGGCACCTTTGGATGATAAATATGATTTTCCTTTGTAACATAAAATCCATTAGCTGATAATTCCTTCTTAAGCGAATTGTAAGTATAAAAATGAACATGTCCCTCGTCCCAAAAACCTGTTTTATGATATTCAAATTGCCCAAAAAACATTCGCAACCGCAATGTCCACATGAGAAAATTCGGGGTAGTAATTATCAGTTCGCCATCGCTTGTTAAATATTTTTTTATTTTATCAAGAAATACCGAAGGCCGAAATAAATGCTCTATCAACTCGCTTACAATTATTAAGTCATAATCATTGTCAATTTCAGCCCAATCAATAGATTCCACATCCAAATAAACTGCCTTATCAAGAACTTTTTTTGCTTTTTCCAGGGCTGATTCAGAAATATCACAACCGTGAACAATAGCTCCACATTTTTTTAACTCCTGGCCCAAGCGCCCGTTGCCGCAGCCAATATCCAGCACCTTTTTATCTTTTAAATCCCCGGCCAACTCAATAACTTTCAACATTCTCGCATGGCTAATGCCATATCCTTTTTTATTATTATAATAATTTTGCTTAGATGACATTTTTTTGTTCCAGGTTATTTAATAAATCCTGACAAATTATTTTGGGGGTTAACTTATTTAAAAATAATTGGTGTCCGTTAGAAGCGATCTTTTTTCTTAACCCCTGATCGTTCTTTAATTCCATAATTTTATCAGCCAGATCACTAGCGTCGGCCAGGCAACAGAATAATACATTCTCTTTATCTTTAAAAAGTTCGCGCATAGCCGGCGATTCACCGCTGATTAGCGCTGTCCCAGAAGCAAGAGCGTCATAAGCCTTATTAGGTATCACCCGCAATGCTTTTTCAGTATCACCAAATATTCCCAAGCTAATATCAGACTGGGCGATATATTTGGATAAAACAGAATAAGCTACATCATCATGCAATATAAAATTATTGTTTTCATATTTTGTTAGATGCCCTTTTAGCCTGGTGCCGATAACATTAAATACAATATCTTCTTTTGACAGCAGGCCGGCTGCTTCGCCCACATAAGTAAACCCCTGAAGCCACTGGCCTGATCCATAGAAACTTATTGTTAACTTTTTATTTTCTTGCTTGTTAAGAATCGGCTTCATTATTGCATCGTCTGTACTAACCCAAACACGGATAAATTTATCTTTTTGAATTTTATAATTATCATAGAAATAATTTATATGGGCGTTGGTATCAATCAACAAAACATCCGCTATCCTGGCGGAAAGCCAATCCAGGAGCCAAAACCATTTAGCCTTTATGCTTTTAGGATATACTGCCTTGCGGTCAAGAACAACAGAATCATAGAGTGAATTAAATATATCAAAAATTATTTTCTTTCGGCACAGTATCTTGGCTAAAAACATAACCAAATGCCCGGGAAACGCGACCAGCATAACATCATACTTACCTTTGATGCGTCTGTGTTTTCTTATTAAATCAAAATATTTTTTAAACCCCGGTTGATTATTTTGGCATTCTATCACTTTCACCCCATTCTCTATCAGGCCGCGCATCAACACCCTATTTCGGGAATATTTGGGATTATAAATGCCAAAAAAACAAATAGTTAAATCTTTTTTCATTTAGAAAATATTATCAGCTAAAATTTTAAGCCCTTCGGCATAGAACTGGTGCCGCCGCGGCCCGGTATAATGCTTCATTATCACCCCCTCATCTACTTTGCCTTTTATCATATACCTATACTCATCTAAATCTTTAAGATTCTTTAAACAATACGCATATCCGGCTTGTTCAATAAAGTGATTATTTCTACTATCATTATTTAACTTATTAAAATAATCCTCCAATCTATCCAATAAAAAACTACTCTTATTATATAAAACAATCCCTGAATTATATTTTGATAACTCACTATTAATTTTTTTGTTAAGTTTAAAATACACAGGACAACCACCCTTTTTACGGCACTGGTAGGAGATTAGGTTGGTGGAAATCTTGATTGTTGGCTAATTATAAGTTAAAATTAGGTATGTATAAGTGAATTTGAAAAATTCACCAAATAATTTTTTAATTTTAACATTATGCCAAAAAAAATTTTTGTCCA
>DAOVXE010000067.1 GCA_030636285.1 Candidatus Falkowiibacteriota bacterium
AGGCGTAGCATGGGATTGGCGCAAATTGAGTTTAAATTATATCGGCTTAAAAAGAACGGAGATGTGGAAGAGTTAATTGAGCATGAATTACTGGAGTTATTATATCGAGTTAATCCGGAGATGACTAAATATAATTTTATCCAGCTAAGCGTGATTTACAGAGATTTACTCGGCGCCAGTCCGTGGGTGTTAAGTAAAGTTAATGAGAGTGATAAATATCCCAGTAATATTTATATAGCAAGGCCGGAATATTTTAAAGTTCAGAAAGACAAGAACGGCCAGTTGTTGGGCTATACGTATGAGATTGGAACATTCAAAAAAACTTACAGTCCGGATGAAGTAATATTTTTAAAAAATCATAATCCTAAAAATCCAGATAAGGGAATCGGTGTAATTGAAGCCGTGCGTATGAGCGCTGAAAATGATGATTATATTTTGCAGTCTAATAGCAATTTGCTTAAAAATAATGCCAGGCCAAGCGGTTTTTTGGAATTACAGGGCAATGCAAACAGTGAAACTCTCAAAAGATTAAAAAAGGAATTTAAGAAAAAATATCAGGGTTATGAGAACGCATATAATGTTCAGATTCTTGAAGGCGGTATGAAATTTAAGCCGGTCAGTCTGCCTCCGAAGGATTTGGATTTTATTGAGAGTCGGAAAATGAACAGGGATGAGATTCTTTCAATATTCGGAGTACCTAAGCCGGTATTGGGAGTATTTGAGGATGTAAACAGAGCCAGCGCGGTAGCGGCTGAATATGTGTTTAATAAATGGACATTGGAGCCATTGGCTACGGAAATGATTGAGCAGTTAAATGAGTTTTTAGTGCCAAAATTCGGATCTGATTTATGGCTTTCGTTTGAGCCTTTAACTCGTGAGGATCAGGAGATGAGTTTGAAAAAGAAAACAGAGAGCTGGAACAAATGGATGACTACTAATGAAATCAGGGAGATGGAGGGATTGGAAGCGATTAACGGCGGAGATTATATTTATATGCCGTTATCAAATATGCCTTTGATTGGCGGTGAGAAAAAAACAGACGGATATATAAAAATCAAAGCAAAAAGAAACGGTCAGATAAATTTAAAAACGCAAAAATTAATTAAAAGACGAATTTTAAATCGGAATTTTAATATAAATAAAATAGCTGAAAAAGCCACTAAAAAAATTATCAGCAGTTTAGTTGATGAGAAAAAAGTTGTATTAAAAATTGTTGAAGAAAAAAATAAAAGTATCAGCGATGAACAAAGAGAGTTATTCTATAAATCCCGCATGAAAAATGAGGTAAAGCTGGAGGCGTTATGGAAAAGTAAATTTATTAAATTTTTTAAAGATCAGAAAGAGAGATTTATAAATTCTCTGGATGAAAATTATAAAAAAGATGTAGCTGAAGATTATGGCATTATCAAAACAGAAGAATTACAAGCTACGATTGATTTGATTACGCCCCTGATGTACGAGACAGTAATAACCGGAGTGGCCGGAGCCAGTGAACTGATTAGTGAGGATATGATTGTGGACATGGATTTTATCAGAGAGTGGTTGGGAAAAGTAAGCGAAGAGATCGGAGAAACCATCAGTAATACGACAATTGATAATTTTTCAAAAACTATAAAAGAGGGAGTTGCTAACGGCGAGGATATCGGAGAGCTTCGGAAAAGAGTGGAGGCGGTATTTGATTTTGCCGTAGATTATCGGGCTGAAATGATTGCAAGGACTGAAACATCCAGGGGAGTTGTAGAAGCTCATCGTAAAACTTATGAGCATTATGGATATACGGATGCAGAGTGGCTGTTGTCGCCTGGCGCTTGCAGTTTGTGTATTACTAAGAGCTTGCAAAAATGGACTATCAAAAATATTGAGGGGCAAATTCCCGGACAAACTCATCCGAATTGCAAGTGTGATTTTACTCCATTATAATAATTTATTAAAAATATCAATCATATGAAAAAATCAACTAGAAAAGAAATTAACAAAAAGCGTCCCGAAGCGGTTGAAAATAAAATGATCAGAATTAGAGCTAAGGCGGAAATTAAAATAATTGAACGGAAAGAAGAAAAAGACCAAGGTATTATTGAGGCTTATGTATCTATCTTTGATAATGTTGATTTGGTTGGGGATATTATCAAAAGAGGCGCGTTTGTTGAAAGTTTGCGCAAGAAATTGCCCAAGGGAGTTTGGATGCATAACTGGGAAGAGCCTATTGCCAAAACTTTAAAAGGCGAAGAAGACGACAAGGGGCTTTTTATTAGGGCGCAGTTTAATTTGGAAACACAGCGAGGAAGGGAATCATTCAGCGATATTAAATTCGGGATTATAGATGAGTTCAGTATCGGATTTAAAATCTTGGATTATGAGTGGGATGAAAACGACAACCGGATAATTAAAAAAGTCAGGCTGTATGAATGGTCGCCGGTATTGGCCGGAGCTAATCCTGATACTGAATTGATAAATGTTAAAGATGAAAAAAGAAAAATAAATAAACGCGAGAAGCAAATTGATTATGTGGACGTGGATTATAAAAAAAGAAGAGTAAAAATTTATTATCAAAACGGAAGCGTGAAGCGGATAAAGTTAAGTTATAAATATATTAAATATTTAAAGTCCCTGACAAACAAGGGGATAAAGGTCGATTCTGGTGCGGATAAGAAAAAAATATTCCGTATCAGGCAAGCTATCAAGCAGGCTGATAAAGCCTGCGAGTATGTATTAAGAATAACAAAGTAATTTTATGAACCATAAAGAAAAAAACAATAATCAAAAAACCGAAGTTAAAGAAATTACGCTAAAAGAATTGAATCAGCTGATTGGCGATGGCGTTAAAGAAATTGTCGGGGATTTGAAAGCCGAAATTTTAAAAGAAACTCAAAAGGGCTTGGCTGACATTAAAAAGCCAACCGAGGATGAAAAGATTGAAAAAGCAGCCCAATTTATTAAGGATATATGTTTTGGCAGATTAGAGGAAAAAGCGATTGATTCCGGCAATGCTTCATTCGGACATACCATTCCAACTGAGTTGGCGGATTTTATCCTGACCAAGAAAGATAAGATTTCCCGCATGCGCCAGCTGGCTTATTCATTTAAGCTGGGCGGTAATTTTCAGTTGCCGACCGAAGGCACGGGTGTAATTGCTTATTGGGTGGATGATAATGATAATATTGCGCAAAGCAATCCGACAATTGAAAAGAAGAGTTTATCGGATTATTATCTGGCCGCTCGAGTGTTGATTCCGCGCAAGTTGCTCAACACTTCAGCGTTTAATATTGTCAGTTTTATTGGCGAGCTTAGTTCCAGAAAACTAAGGGATGCGGAGGAATCAGCTTTTGTGGCCGGGGACGGATCAGGCAAGCCAAACGGTGTTAGAGGCGCCGGACTTGCTGAAATTGAACAGATTGATTCTGATTTTCAGTATGTTGATCTGGTCAACCTATATTACGAATTGCCCGAGCAATATCGCCAGAATGCGATATTCATGACTTCCGGTGCCGGCATGAAATTGATTCGATCATTGACTGACCAAAATAATATGCCGATATTTGATGTCCGGGATCAGACTATTTTTAATCGTCCGGTTTTGGAAAGCGCTGATATTCCGGCCAATCTTGGTGTCGGCACAGATGAGACGGAAATTATGTTTTTTGACCCGTGGTATTACTGGATTAAAGACGGCGAGCAAATGTTTATTGATACTGATAAAGTAATCAGTAAATTGCAGACTGAAGTAGTAGTTGCCGAAGCGATTGACGGCGTGTTCACTATGCCGGAAGCAGGCAAGAAACTAACCGGAGTAAAATAAACTTTTAGTTTATTGTTATGCTCTCCGTCTACCCTAAGACTTTAGAGGGATTTGTCCGCCAAAGCCTTGGCGTAGGCGGAGAGAAAATAATTAACTAATAAATAATAAATTTTAATTTTATGGCAAACGACAACAAAAACAATCAACAGCCGTCTTCTGATGGCGAAACAAATGATAACAAAAACAATCAGGAAAACAAGAGTAATGACAGCAAGCCTAAAATCAAAAAGAAAAATTTGGTAAGAGTAAGATTTAGCAGGGCTTACACTCCGTATTTAAAAGGAGAGATGGCAGGCTTTGAACCAAAAGAGGCTAAGAGGTTAATTGAATTAAAGGTTTGCAGTAAAGCATAGAGCTTTGATGCCTGATCTTGTTTGCGGGATCAGGAATTAATGTTTTATAAAAAATATGATAACCGCGGAAGATTTTAAAAATTATATCAGCTTAAATACAAGCGACTATGACAGCGTGATTGATGTTTTGATTTCCGGCGCTGTTAGCTGGGTTGAAGTTATGGTAAATAATAAAATCAAAGAAGACACGGTAGAGGAATATTTTGACGGCGATGAAATAGACAGTGATATATATCTTAGTAATAATCTGAATTTGAAAAATTTAACTGTTGAGTATAAAAATGACGGAGGATGGATTGTTTTGCCGAATACGGAGTATGTTTTTTATAAGGATCAGGGAATAGTAAAACTCAAAAGCGTGAGAAGAGGTGAAAGGAATTACAAAATTAATTATAAGGCCGGATTTACAGATTCAGATGTGCCGGATAATTTAAAGCTGGCAATATTGAAATTGGCGGGTAAGTTATGGAATCAGCGCAAAAGCGATGGTGTAAAAAATGAAAGTCTTGGTGATGCCAGTATTTCATGGGAGAATCATTTAACCCCCGATATCGCCTCAATTTTGTCAGGCTATAAGATGTATTCATTATGAGATTTGCGTTTAATAAAAAATTAACTGTTTATCATCTGGTAAGCGGATCGGAAAATAAAAAGGAAAGCTATTCATTGGTCGGTGAAATTAGAGGGTCGATTATGTCCATCAAAGCCGAGGATACGCTTATAAGCGATGGCAACCCGGCCGAAATGCTTAAACTGTATGCCGAAAGCCATTCAGATATTAAAGAGACAGATAAGCTGGAATGCGGTGGAGAGAGTTATATTGTTAAGACTATCAGGAAATATGATCATGGAGGACTGGGAAGAATAGAAGCGATAATTCATAGAATCAATAACT
>DAOVXE010000181.1 GCA_030636285.1 Candidatus Falkowiibacteriota bacterium
AAGAGCAGACCCTTCTTGGCGTTACCGGCAGCGGCAAAACTTTTACCATGGCTAATGTGATTGAAAAGATCCAAAAACCGACCCTGGTCATATCGCACAACAAAACATTAGCCGCCCAGCTCTATGGTGAATTCAAACAATTCTTCCCAGCCAACGCCGTGCATTATTTCGTCTCCTACTATGACTATTACCAGCCTGAGGCTTATATCCCGCATACTGACACTTATATTGAAAAAGAAGCGACAATCAACGAGGAAATAGATCGTTTGCGGCATGCCAGCACGCAATCTTTAATTAACCGCAAAGACGTGATAATTGTCGCAAGCGTTTCCTGCATATATGGATTGGGCGAAAAAAAAGATTATGAAAAACTGGGGCGAATTTTTAATGTTAAGCAAAAAATAAAAAGAAACGAACTTTTACGGCAGTTGATTGATATTCAATATGAAAGAAATGATATTGCGTTTTACCGGGGACAATTCAGGGTTAATGGCGGCATAATTGATATTCATTTATCTACCGGGGAATCAGTTGTAAGAATTGAAATGTTTGGCGATGAAATTGAAAATATTTATATTTTTAACATAAAGCCAAGCGCCGCCAAGCCGGTTTGGGCAAGTGATTTAAAAAACAAGCAAACAACGAGTCTAAGCAGCGTAAATATCCTGCCGGCCAAGCACTTTATGACCCCGAAAGACCGGATGAAAAAAGCCCTGGCAGACATCCGGCTGGAGCTAAAAAAACGCCTGGATGAATTAATTAAACAAAACAAGCAAATGGAAGCTTATCGCCTGGAGCGAAAAACCAATTATGACCTGGAAATGATTGAACAGGTCGGCTACTGCAATGGTATAGAAAATTACTCTCGGCATTTAACCGGCCGTAGCCCGGGCGAGCCGCCCAGCACTTTAGTTGATTTCTTCCCTAAGGATTATTTGCTTTTTATAGACGAGTCGCACCAGACCCTGCCCCAGATCCGCGGCATGCATGCCGGCGACCAGTCCCGCAAGCAGACTTTGATTGATTTCGGCTTCCGTTTGCCCAGCGCCAGAGATAACCGGCCGCTTAACTTTTCTGAATTTCGCAAAAGAATTAATAAGGTTATTTACGTGTCCGCCACCCCGGCTGATTATGAGCTAGGCCGCAGCCAAGTGATAGCAAAGCAGATCATTCGCCCAACCGGACTCCTGGATCCGGCAGTTGAAGTCCGTCCTAGCAGCGATCAAGTAGCGGACTTGATCAATGAAATAGAAAAAACAACAAAAAAACACCAGCGGGTTCTGGTTACCACCCTGACCAAGCGCATGGCTGAAGATCTTAGTGAATACTTGCAAGAAAAACGCGTTAAAGTCCAATACATCCACGCTGATGTTAAAACCATGGAACGGGTTGAGATATTGCGCGATCTGCGCGCCGGAAAGTATGACGTTTTGGTGGGCATTAACCTGCTCCGCGAGGGTCTGGATCTGCCTGAAGTGTCTCTGGTCGCTATCCTGGATGCTGACATGGCCGGCTTTCTTAGGAACATTACCTCGCTTATGCAAACCATGGGCCGCGCTTCCAGGCACAGAGAAGGCCGGGTGATAATGTACGGGGACAAAACCACGCTTGCGATGAAATACGCGATCAATGAAACAAAAAAACGTAGGAAGAAACAAGAGATATACAACAAAAAACACGGCATCACGCCGCGCACTATCAAAACTGAATTTCATAAAAGTATTGCGGATATTGACTAATAACTATTTAAACAATTTTTTCTTTCTTAATAATTGATGATATTTAAGTGCAAAACGATGGGCTTCGTCGCGGACGCGCTTGATCACGTGAAGTACCGGCGAGGCCAGGGATAATTCCAAAGGTTTTTTCTCACCCGGAAAAAATATCTTGTCAGGCGCGGCTGCCGAGCGCAAACCGGCACCCTTGCTAACCGCGATAACCGGAATATTCAGATTAGCTTTCTTTATCTCTTTAAGCGCGCCGTTAAGCTGGCCCTTTCCGCCGTCAATTATTATCAGATCGGGGATTGGCCACACAGACGCGCCGCGGCGCGTCTCTACATCTGAAATATGTTTTATTCTTCTGTTTATTACCTCCTGCATCATCTTTACGTCGTTCGCTTCTCCTTGTCCAATTTTAATCTTAAATTTACGGTATTCGTTTTTATCCGGCTCGCCATTTTTAAAAACCACCATTGAGCCGACTGCGGCGCGTCCAAAAATATTTGATATGTCATAACCCTCTATCCGCTCCGGCACTTTGGGAAGTGATAATACCTTGGCTAATTCCACCACGTCAGCCGCGTACTTCTCAACAATGGACAAAATATTCGTATGCGCTAATACTTTTTGCATGTTTAATAATTTGTATTTTAGATGTTGCAAACGTTTTTCTTTATCCGAAGACACGATAAATCGTGCCTCTACAGATAATTTTTTAATATCCTCTTCAATGTTTCTAATTATTTGTTTCTTTTTACCGGACAAAAATTTAATTATCGGCGCTATTACTTCTTTTTTATATTCATCAATCCCAACCATATTGCCGCAGGGGCCCAGACAGCGATTAATTTGATAATAAAAACAGGGTTTATTCCTGACTCTGCGCTCGGTACAGAAAGGCCAGATTTTCCTGATTGCCTTTATTGTTTCCCGCACTGCCTGCGTGGCCGTAAACGGACCAAAATACTTGCCAACCCTGTCAATCTTGCGCGTTATAAAAACTCCCGGGATTTCATCTT
>DAOVXE010000076.1 GCA_030636285.1 Candidatus Falkowiibacteriota bacterium
ATGGTATTTAATATTAGCCCTTTCCTCTCATCCATAGCTTTTCCACCGGACTTTAGTCCGGGTTTAAGGCACTTTAGTGCCTAAAAATAACATATTATACATTTTACACCAATTAGCACTCACCTGTCAAGAGTGCTAATTATGCTAAAAAAATAAGGGGATCCGACTTTGTCAAATCCCCTTCTATTGCGTAGTAGATTTTTAAGTTTTTACACCATGCATCATATGGTTCTCGTCTGTAGCAATAACATCATGCGGCCTGCTCTCCTCTCTTCCTTGAGAGGAAATTTTAACAAACTTACGATATTGCATCAAAGTTTCTATATCTCTGCATCCACAAAGACCCATACCGATTTTTAAGCCAGATACATACTGTCTGATTAAAAAATGCAATGAGCCGCGATAAGGCACTTTTCCGGTTATGCCCTGAGCAAGTATTTCTCCCTCAGGCACATCTTTTCCATAATAACGATCCTTACTGCCTTTTTTCATTGCTGAATATGAGCCCATGCCGCGAAAAATTTTAAACTTTTCTCCACCGCTTTCAAATATTTCTCCTGGCGATTCGTCTGTCCCGGCTAAACCGCCGCCAATCATAACACTTGATGCTCCTGAGCCTATGGCTTTGGTAGTATCTCCGGGATACCTTATCCCACCGTCAGCGATCATTGGTATGCCTTTTTTATTACAATAATCACAACAATTCTTAATTGCTGTAGGCTGAGGAATGCCAGCACCACCTACTAGTCTGGTAGTGCAGCTGGATCCTGGTCCAATTCCAATCTTTACAGCGTCAACTCCGGCTTCAATTAAAGCTTTTGCGCCTGCTTCGGTCGCTACATTGCCAGCAATTACTTGTACATCTTTACCTAATTCTCTTTTGAGCATTTTAACAGTTTTGATAACACTCTTTGAATAACCATGCGAAGTATCTATACATATTACATCCACCCCTACTCCAAGCAGCTGTTGCGTTCGTTCTAATCCTTCCTTACCAACGCCAATAGCTGCGCCAACAATCAAACGCTCATTTTCATCACGACAAGCCTTAGGGTATTTTTTTCTTTTATCAATATCTTTTTTTGTTATCATTCCTGCTACGCCACAATTCCTATTTACTACAAGGATCTGCTCAACACGACGATTAAACATTAACTCAAGACACTTAATATCCGATAAATTATCAAAATCATCAATTGCTAACAATTTATTTACTGGGGTCATTACATTACGAACTAATAATCCGCTGTTATTTTCAGCTGGCCACTCAATATCTCTCCTAGTAACTATTCCGAGTAATTTTCCACTCTCAACGACTGGAAAACTTGAAAAACCTTTTTTATTAATCAATTCCATAACCTCAACAACTGACATGCTCGAAGTTACTGTATTCATTTTAGTTACCACCTTAGCTGTCGAACGCTTTACGTAATCAACTCTGGCTACCTGTACATCTATCGGGTCGTTGCGGTGAATAAATCCAACACCGCCTTCCCGAGCCATCGTTATAGCTGTTTCTTCTTCGGTAACAGTATCCATAGCAGCGGAAATAAGCGGAATATTCAAAGGTATGGCTTTGGTTAATAATGTTGAGGTGTCAACTTCATGCTTTTCAAAATCCGCATATCCCGGCACTAAGAGTAAATCATCAAATGAATATGACTCAATCTCTTCACCAAGAATCCTCTGTATCACTCGTTCTATCTTGTCAATTGAAAATTCATTAACACGCATTAAAGCCTTAGCCACTAGCCTGTTTAAAAATAATTTTGTCATGCAGCTCTCCTTTCATAAATTGGGTTAAAAATATATTTTGATTACTGATTGTAAAAATTACTAATTGTAAAAAGGACGATACACCCCCGGATACGCAAAAAGCTCCGAAATTTCGGAGCTTAGTTATCAAAGATGTTCTCACAATAATATCAGCTATCTTCTTTTTTGTCAACCCTTGCCTCGCTGCTGTCCTTATATTCGTCAAAATACCAGGTTAAAAATTCTCGTACTACCGGGACAGCCGCGTCCGAACCCTCGCCGCCTTCTTCAATCAATACGGTAATAACCAGTTCAGGATCATTAAAAGGGGCAAAACCGGTAAACCAGGCGTGATGATCATTCTTGCTGGACCACTGGGCAGTGCCGGTCTTGCCGGCCACCGCGGCCGGTACGCTTAAAAGGCTCCGGGCGCTGCCGTCGGTTACGGTTTGGCGCATGCCCTCGCGGACAACATGGATATTATAAGCATCAATAAAATCTTCGCGAACCAACTCGGATTGAGCCTGTCCGAGCGGCTTATCCTCGCTTGAAAGTATCTGGTGGATAAAATGCGGCCGATAAAGCTTGCCGCCATTGGCAAACACGCTGGTGAACAAAGCAACTTGAAGAGGAGTGGCTAAAAGATCGCCCTGCCCGATGGCCAAATGATACGTATCGCCAATATACCAGCGCTCGCCTTTTACTTCTTCTTTCCAGTCTCTGGTCGGCAAAAAACCGCTTGCCTCGCCGGCCAAATCAATGCCGGTTTGCGTGCCCAAACCGAACAGCTCGCCGTACTCCACCATCCGATCCACTCCCAGGCCGCGAAAATCCTCATATCCGCCGCCGATATTATAAAAATAAGTATTAACCGATTCGGCAATCGCCTGCCGCGCGTCTATCCGGCCATGGCCGCCGGCGCGCCAATCCGGAAAAAACCATTGCCCGATGCTAATCCCGCCAACCGACAAAAAGGTGGTATGCTCGCTCACTATTCTCTCTTCCAGCGCGGCCGCGACCCAAACAGGCTTTATTGTTGAACCGGAAGGATATTCGCCGCTAACAGCGCGGTTAAACAAAGGCTTATCTTCATGATTTATTAAAACTTGATAATCATCAATACTTATCCCTTTGGCAAAAGCATTATTATCATACGCCGGCAGACTAACCATGGCCAGCACCTCCCCGCTATCAGGGTCCAAAATTATAGCAATGCCGCGTGTTAACTTCAACTTGTCCAATTGCTTGATTAAAATTTCTTCCAATTTAACCTGCAGATAAGTATCAATAGAAAGAACAATATTATTTCCATCCTTAGCCTCGGATTGCCTGATAACTTTTTTTTCTTTGCCTAGCGCGTCCACCTCAATATGCTTTTTGCCGCTTTCGCCTTTGAGTTCATTTTCCCAAAAATATTCTATCCCCATTTTGCCGATATAATCAAGCGGCCAATACTCATCACCATAGCTGTCCAGCTCCTTCTGATTGATCTTGCCGGTATAACCGATAATATGGGACAAGGAATGCCCAACGCCGACATTTTGATCCTGATTGTTCATTCCATAAATCAAATATTCTCTATTGGTTTTTTGGCTTAACACCACTCCGGGCCAATTGTCACTTGCCAAATACAAGCGCATTGCCTGTTCATAAGGAATCTTATCCGCTATAAACAAAGGCTGATAAGCCTCCAGACTGCGGCGATCCACCACGGCCAAAAGCTTATAAATATCTTCTTCGTTAAGATTGATAATAACCCGGCTAATCGCGGCAACAATAGCGTGCAGTTCGTTTTCATCGCGGGGCAGATCAACCGGAATAAAATAAAGTAAAAAATTAGCCTGATTTCGCACCAGGGTCCGCCCGGTACGGTCATATATTATCCCCCGCTTAGGTTCAATGCGTTCAATCCGCAAACGGTTGTCTTCAGCCAGGCCGTAATAATATTCGCCTTTAACTATCTGAAGCCAGGCTGTCTTGCCTAAAATGATCGTTAAAAAAAACACCAAAGCCAGGGCAAGCCAGGGCAATGTCTTGATATTAAAATTTTGTCCGATAGTTTCCTTCTCCTCTTTGTCGGCAATGTAGGCGTCTTCGGACCAATTTGTCCGATTTACCATGGATAACCTGGAATTTTTCCCCTTGCCGGTTTGGATAACAAAAGGATCAATATTTTTGGATCGACGGCTGGGTTTTAAATATTTGAGACCTTTCATTGTTAATCTATAAACACCGGGCGATAACGCTTGGTGAAAATTGTTATCAAATAAAATAATAGCGCGCTAAAAATTATATTCATAACTATTATCCGGCCTTGGGCCAGCCAAAAAAAATAATTGGCAAACGCGCTCATGGGCGCTTTGATTATTAGCGCGTTTATTACATTAAACAAACCAAACAATAACTGATAACTTAAAGTGGCCGATATTGTTAAGGCTAAAAATGAATAAAGAGAACGGTTGGTAAAATAACTATTTTTTAAATAATAAACCACCGCGGCCATCACGCTGATGCTTAATAAATGAAAACCAAACGGAGTAAAGGCCAAAAAGTCCAAAAGCGCGCCAGTACCTATTATCCACCACCAAATAGTCCGGAGATGAGCCAGGCTGATAACATACACCAAAATCACAATAATTATATCCAAATACATAAACCAGCCGGGCAAAACCCTGATAAAAGACAGCTGAAATATTACCAGCCAACAAATCAAAAAAATATTGATAATTAATTTATAATACATTTTATAATTCCCACGAATCAACGAATTTTTTCACGAATTTACAAATTCTTGCTAAATTAATAACTCACCTTACGCACTAAATATTTTTACCTTAGAAAAAGTTATAATTAATGTAATTTAAACAAAAATGCTAAGATAAAACTTGTTCTTATCCTCATTTTTGTTTAAATTACATTAATTATAACTTTGCTTACGTGATAAGTGCGTAACATGAATTAAATAAACATTCGTAAATTTGTAAAGATTCGTAATTCGTAACGTTTATGGTTTAATAACA
>DAOVXE010000058.1 GCA_030636285.1 Candidatus Falkowiibacteriota bacterium
AAAGACAAATGAATTCAAGAAAGATAAAAAAGAAAGAAAAAATCGATAAATTGATTCAAAAAATTGACGTAATGTTAGCCAAGGCTAAAAATTAAAAAGTGTCAACTATGTTCGTGGGCTTGCGCATTATCTACGTCCGGGTATCATCCCGCGAACAAAAGCAGGAAGGCTACTCCATCCCTGCTCAAAAAAAATTACTCAAAGAATACGCCAAGGCAAATGATTTTGAAATTGTTAAGGAATTTGAGGACGACGAAACCGCCAAGAGCGCTGGCCGGACCGGGTTCGGGCAGATGATTGAATATATTGAAGACAATCCAAACGTTAAATCAATTCTGGTTGAAAAAACCGATCGGCTATATCGTAACTTTAAAGACTACGTCACCATTGACGAGCTTGATGTTACGATTTTTTTAGTTAAAGAAAACGAGCAAATCGGCAAGGGCGCCAATTCGCACCAGAAATTCATGCACGGCATTAAAGTTTTGATGGCCAAGAACTATGTTGACAATTTAAGCGAGGAAGTGAAGAAAGGCCAGCGCGAAAAAGCAAACAATGGATTTTTTCCCGGCACGCCGCCAATCGGGTACAAGCTGGAAAAAGCAGAAGGCAAGAGCCGGGCGGTCGTTGATGAAAAAAATAAATATCTGCCGATCAAAATGTTTGAATATTACGCCACTGGCACGCATTCAATAATGACCGTAATTGATAAAGTAAAAAGCGACGGCCTTATGACCGGCGAATTCCCGCACCATTCCAAAATGAAAAAATTAACCAAATCTACGGCTCAGCGGATACTATGCAATCCCTTTTATTACGGCGATTTTGTCTGGAGCGGTAAAACCTTTAAAGGCAAGCACGAACCGCTTATATCCAGGGATTTGTGGAATAAAGTCCAATCAGTTTTAGGCCGATATGAAAATAAATGCAATGCCTATAAGCATAAAGATGATAAGGCCATGTTTCCTTTTAAACGGTTTTTAACCTGCGACGAATGCGGCCGGAATATTACGGCCGAGAAAAAAGTGAAACCATCCGGAAAAGAATATATTTATTATCGCTGCACGAAATTCAATACCAACTGCACGCAAAAAGCAGTTAATGAAAAAGCGTTAGAGAAACAAATTAAGGATAGCCTGAAAGGTCTTAGGATGCCGACATCCGCGCAGAAGTATATCACCGCGGGACTGAAGCAGTCTTTCAACCTCAAACGCGACACAGAGGACAAAACCAAGCAGAATTTGGAAATCAGAAAAAAGAAGCTGACAAAAAGACTGGCGGTTTTGTATGAAGACCGGCTGGACAAAGTGATCGCGCCCGAACTTTATCAGGAAAAATTTAATGAATATTCAAAAGAAATAACCAGCCTAGACACAAAAATCAGCCGCTACACGCAGGCTGATCTGAATTATTATAGCTTAGGGGTAAAAATTTTAGAACTCTCAAATAACCTTTTGTCTATTTACCAAAACGCTACTAGAGGCGAAAAGCATGATCTCCTTAATTTTCTACTTTCGAACTCTACTTTGAGGGACGGGAAATTGCTAATCTCATACAAAAAACCCTTTGATTTGATACACCAAAGGGTTAAGCGTTGTAACGTGCGGAACGGACGGGACTCGAACCCGCGACCTCCTGCGTGACAGGCAGGCGTTCTAACCAGCTGAACTACCGCTCCGCTAAGAGCTTTTTATTTATAAGATTTGTTGTTAATTGACCATTTAATATATAAACGTAATACATAATTGCGACCTTCCCGACGATATGTCGGAACGTTCTAACCAGCTGAACTACCGCTCCAATATTAACATTTAACTATTAACTTTTAACAATTAACAAGCAGCTATTGGCTTCCGACTGCTTGTCCTAAATTTACCTAAAGAAACTACTTGTCCGCCATAGCTTCCTGCTTGCCGGCAGGCACGATAGCGACAGCGGGCCGCTCCAATATCTATAAAATAAAATTAGCCATAACATGGGCTAACGATATTGAGAATAACATAAAAATACTCATAAGTCAACAATCCATTTGGTGCGCTTGTCCATCAGTATTTAGACCAAAGAGAAAGCGAAGGAGGATCCATTCCACAAAAAACAAAAAACCGGGTAAACTTTATTTTTGTTATTTTGTCTTATTTTAATTTTTATATCGGTAAAACCTTTTTCTCATATATTTCATTAATAATCTCAGCAGCAGCCAAATAAATTGCGGAAAAACCACAAATTATACCTTCATAACCCGCTATTTTTGTTATAAGAGTGTTTCCCGTTATGTATCCCAGGGCCAACAGTATAAAAAGCAAAGTCAGCGAACCAAAAACAAATTGCAAAACCCTATTTAATTTCAAAGTAGCAATAAACATTACTGTCGTAAATAATCCCCACATAAATAAATAGGCGGCCATGGCGCTTGCTTCTGGTTTAGCGGCCCAGCCAAGCGATGGAAAAACTAATATTCCAACCAAAGAAAGCCAAAATAGACCATAAGAAATAAAGGCGGTCATGCCAAAGGTGTTTTGTTTTCTCCATTCCATAATACCGGCAATGATCTGGGCAATGCCGCCATAAAAAATTCCCATCGCCAGAATCATTCCGCCCATTGAGAAAAAATTAGCATTATGCATGTTTAATAAAACTGTAGTCATGCCAAAACCAAGAAGCCCAAGAGGGGCTGGATTGGCTGCATTAATTAAATTTTTTGGAAGAGCCATAATATTTTTTTTAAGCTAATTAATGTAAGTATATTATAATTATATAATATTATTTAAAATTTTCATATAGACAATCTTAACATAAATGTAATATAGATAACTAAAGCAGTTTTTTTAATTTGACATAATGTTTGATTCGTGATAGTATAATCTTATATTAAGGCTAGTGTCCATTAGGATAACTAGCTTATTTATTTGTTAAATTATTATTTATTTAAAACTATGTCAGATTTATCAAACGCGATCAAACAAATATGTGAAGAAAAGGGCCTGTCTTATGACGCGGTGCTTAATACAATTGAAAGTGCCTTGTCTGCCGCTTATAGAAAGGATTTTGGCAAAAAAACCAAAATATTGTGGTAGAGTTTAATCCGGATACGGCCAAATCAAAAATTTATGATATAAAAACCGTGGTAGAGGATATGCCCGAAGAAGAATCAGAGGAAGAGAGTGCGTCTGAGGAAGAAAAAGATGATGAGAAGGAAAAGGATACAGAGGATAAGTTGAAAGTTGAAAAATCAACAAAGGATAATAAAAAAATTGATGAAGAAAAGAAAGCCGTAGAGACGCGCCGCGGCGTGTCTGATGATAAAGACAAGAAAAACGAGAAGGGCGAGGAAAAAATGCCGGCGGACGAAGAGGAGGTGAGGAAGTTTAATCCTAAGACTGAAATTGAACTTAGTGACGCTAAGCTGATCAAGAAAACAGCCAAGATTGACGACGAGATAAAAATGAAACTGGAAGAGCCGGAAGGTTATGGCCGGATGGCCGCGCAAACCGCCAAGCAGGTTATTATTCAGCGCCTTAGAGAAGCTGAGCGGGAAATGATATATAATGATTTTAAAGAAAAAGAGCACGAAGTAGTAAGCGGCGTGATACAGCGCAGGGAAGGAAAAATTGTTTTAATTGACTTAGGTAAAGCAGTGGGCGTATTGCCGTCGGACGAAATGATCCAGGGCGAACGCTATAATTCAGGCGACCGGGTAAAAGTTTACGTTAAAGAGGTTAATTCCCGGCCCAAAGGACCGGAAATTATTCTTTCCCGTACTTCTGATGAGATACTTAAAAAAATATTTTATTTAGAAATTCCGGAAATTTCAAACGGGCTTATTGAACTCAAAAGCGTTGCCCGCGAAGCCGGCTTTCGCGCCAAAGTAGCGGTTTGGACCGACTCGGACAATGTTGATCCGATCGGATCCTGCGTTGGACAGCGCGGAACCCGTATTCAAACTATTATTTCCGAGCTGGGCGGCGAAAAAGTGGACATTATCCAATATGATGAGGAACCAATAAATTTTATATCTAACGCCCTTTCACCGGCCAAGATAATCGGCATTGATACAAACGAAAAAGAAATGAAAGCAACCGTTAAGGTTTCTTCAGACCAGCTATCACTCGCGATCGGCAAGGGCGGACAAAACGCCCGTCTGGCCGCCAAGCTAACCGGCTGGAAAATTGATATAGTGGAGGACAAGCCAAAACAGACGACAGACGACAGTAAACAGACAGCTGATGATGATGAAAGCGAAAAGCCTAGTGATGAGAAAGAAGAGAAGGTTGGGAATAAAGAAAAAGATGAAAAGAAAAAAAAGGATGATAAGAAAGAGAAAACCAAGAAAAAAGAAGATAAAAAGGCTGTAGAGACGCGCCGCGGCGCGTCTGATGACAAGGACAAAAAAGCCGATAAAGAGGAACAGAAAGAAGACAAAAAAATAAAAAAGGATAAAAAAGAAAAGAAGGTTGATAAGGAAAAAGAAGAGAAGAAGATTGACAAGAAGAAAGGCGAGGAGAAAAAGAAAGCTGACAAGGAAAAGAAGGATAAATAAATAATTATTTTATATCGTAGCTTGTAATAAATTGTTATGAGTTATGAGTTATGAGTTATGAGTAATAAAATCTACATTATCGGCCATAAGTCGCCGGACTTGGACTCGGTGGCAGCGGCCATCTCTTACGCTAACTATAAAAACAAGCTGGAAAACACAAATATTTATACACCGGCCGTAGCCGGGGAAATTAACCTTGCCACTAAGTTTGCGCTGGATAAATTTAATATTGATAAGCCGGAAATATTAGAAAATGCCAGCGGAAAAAGTGTTATTATGGTTGATCATAATGAATTTGCCCAGGCTGCTTGTGGTATTGAAGAAGCAAAAATTGTTGAAGTGCTTGATCACCACAAGGTAGTCTTTTCTTATTCTGATCCGATTAATATTACTGTGAAAGCCTGGGGCTCCAGCAACTCAATAATTTATTATTTGTATAAAGAGCAAAATATTAAGATAGAAAAAAATATGGCCGCTTTAATGCTCTTGGCCGTATTAGATGACACGGTTATTACTAAATCCCCGACTTGCACGGAGAAAGATAAAGAAGCGATTACTGAGCTGGCCAACATTGCCGAAATTACTGATTGGCGGGCTTTGGGAATTGAGATCTTTAAAGCTAAATCCAACATTAAAGATTCCAGCGCTTTGGACATAATTAAAAGTGATTATAAAGATTTTGATTTTAAGGCCGGAAAATTCGGCATTGGACAAGTGGAGACAGTTGATTCTGGTGAATTTGAAGGACGCGAAACGGAGTTGCTAAAGGAAATAAAAAAGCTGAAAGAGGCTGATAGCTATCATACAGTAATATTGTTTATTACTGATATTTTAAAACAAGGCTCTGTGAT
>DAOVXE010000072.1 GCA_030636285.1 Candidatus Falkowiibacteriota bacterium
AGTTATGAGCATACTTTATTCCGTAGTTATGAGCCTTTGGTGGAGATCTAAAAAAGATTTTTTTAGCGCTTATGACAAGGCTTTGGGCTGAGGGTCAGTGAGGAGTTACTTTATCCACAATTGACAAATAAAGATATATTTGCTATTATAGTATTATAAGTCCACAATACCGTGGACTTAAGACAAAAATAAAAACAAAAAAAGTAAAAATGAATATTAATACACAAGTTTCTCAGCCGGAAAATTTTTTCGATATCCGAAAAAACGGCTGGAAATATTACAATAACATAAAAAAGAAAGCAATGGAGCAGGAGTTCAGCTGGGCTGGACTTTTACTTAGCATGTCCATTGCTTTTTTTATTGTAATTATTACCGCTTATAGCCTGACATTACTGCATACTTCATTTAAAAATGCGCAGCTTGAGCAAACAATCAATCAGCAAATTTATTCACTGAAAGTTAGCCAAGACAAATCAGGAAAACATTATATTCAAGTTGATATTATTGATTTAAACAAAATAGATTCAGCTAATTTCAGCTCTTTTATATAAACTTTTGATTAATAATAATTAATAAGCTAGTTTTAGCTTATTAGCTATTATTAATTAAATTTTTATTTAATTAATAAGTAAAAGTCGGTTGAATAAAAATAACCGCAATTAGCCGTTAAAATACGGCTTATCCGTCCTTTATAACATAAAGAGTCAAAAGGCTCTCTAAGCAAGGGGCTGTGCCAGATAAGCTTTGGCGCTAGAAAATCAGTAATAATTCTAGAAAAAGTAGGTAAATAGGTAAAAATTTTTCTGCGCAGCTCCTCTTCTCTCTTTTCGTCTCCCTCTTACTTTACCGTATTACGGCAAAGTGAGCATGGGGATAAAATTACAAAAACACCGTTGGACTCTTTAAGACGGTGTTTTTGCTTGGTTATGTGTTTATATAGACACATTGCGATGCGTCTCTACGATTTTAATTTTCTTTTTCCAATAAATATGTCATAAGCTTCTTTTGGAGTGTTATTATAAAGAGTAATCGCGGATATCGCGTTAGCCATTCTTATAGATTCTTCCAGCGGTCTTTGATAAATATTTCTGCCAACAGCGCAGCCGCGTGAGCCTGCTTCATGAATTTGTTCGTAAAGGTCGCTAAAGAATTTCTTTTCCGGTTGCTTAGATCCGCCAACGCAAATTATTCCTGCCCGCCCAGCGGCATTTATCACTTCTTTAAAAGCCTTGGTTTTCTGTTTGCCTTTTTTATCTTTCGGGCAGATTATTTTAATAAAATCCGCTCCCAAGCAAAGCGCCACTCCAGCGCCACCCGCGTTTAAATGAATATCTTCGCTATCCAATACCGCCTGCCCGCGCGTATAAACCCAAAGCACGGTTAACAGTCCGTTTTGATGGGCTTCAAAAATCATGCGCGAGGCTTGCTCAAACATAGCGGATTCATACCAGCTGCCGACATACAAGGTATATCCAACGCCGACAATATTCGCGCCTGACTGTTTTTTAAATTTAACCACATCATCAACTTGCAGCCAATTATTGCTAAAAGGATCTTTGTGCTTGGCTTGCAAGATATTGGTTTTGGAATTCATTTTAACCAAATAAGGGATTTGCGGATAATCACGACCATATCTGCCAATTAATCCAAGCTGGGTGGCAAATACGCCAATGCGCGCCTTATCGGCAATTTTAAAATAATGTTCCGGATCAGCCACTTCCGCTGGAATTCCTTTTCCATAAAAATCATCATTTAAGTGTTCAACTTTTTGATCACCGGCAAACATCATCATTTTCCCTGTTTTACGCGTTGCCAGATTAAAGTTTTTTTGATATTCCCGCTCCTTTTCGCGAGGAACGGATAAAGGGATATGCATATTTATTTATGATTTATGATGTGTGATTTATAATTTACCAGCCCCAGACTGGTCCGCCTCGGGCGGATGATTTAATTATACAGTTAAATGGTTTTTTTAACAAATTTACACTTATTTTCTTTTTAATTATTTTTTTTTTATTTTCGGATTATATATTTTATCAACTACCTGCTCATCGTCTTTTCTTGCATTATATCCACTGTTCAAATAGCGGTCTTTTTCAAGTCTATCGTAGCCCACTACAATAGGATGTAATACTCGTTCATTTAGAACATTAGACACCGCTTGTACAATATATTTATCATATCTTTCGCTCAACTTTTTGGCTATTGAATTCCCTGTCATACTAACAGGTATTAAAGCTGATCTTCCTTCTTTGTGTCTAACCAAAATATGTGGGTCTGCTGCCATGATTTCTCCGTATGTTTCCATGCGACTTTTAAAGCACCTGCAGGAATAAACAAAAGTTTCCCCTTCGCCCTCTAATTTTGCTCCAACCTCAGGACCACTACAGCCAGGTTTAACGATTAATTTTTCTTCAAATGATTTACCATTAGGTAGTTCGATTGTACCGATATCTTTCGTTTCTTCTTTTCCTGATTCCATAGCTTTGATTATTAATTCCTCCCAATCTGATTGAAAATTTTCTGGTGATTGCTCTAAAGCAGATTCAAGTTTTTGTGATATTAAGTTATTTTCTTCTAGTTTGTTAATCATATATTTTTGTAGTTAAGGAAAGTTAATTTCCGATATTGAGTGTTAATTAGATGTAATGAAAAGCGGAGCCGATGCCATTATTTCGGTATGTTTTTAGAACCGCTAATTTGTAAAGATATAATTGAATCTATTAAATAATTTTTCGTAAAACTTTTCAGGAAAACCAATAGTAATGATTAAAATAACTTTTTCTTTTTTTGCAATTTTTTGTCCAACAATAAATCAAGCTCCTCTTTCTTTTTAGGTGAAAGTTTTTGCAAAGTTGCTGCTATTTGTTCAAGCGTGAGATTTATTTGAATTGTAGAAGTTTGATTATGCATATTTTTAAAATTTAATTTTGATAATTCAAATATAACAATATATAAATTTTTTGTCAAAAAAAATTAAAATTATTTGATGCTTACAATTTCAATCCTTATACCTCAAATCAAGCCCCTTGGCCGCTTTCTTTTTGCAAGGCAAATGGATGGTAAAAATGGAGCCTTTTCCTTCTTCCGACTCAACGCTGATGTAGCCGCCGTGCGCTTCGGCAATCCAAAGGCAAATGGATAGACCGAGTCCTGTTCCGCCTTCCTGGCGAGACCGCGCTTTGTCAACACGGTAAAACCTTTCAAAAATATAAGGCAAATCATCTTTGGGAATGCCAATGCCGTTATCCTGAATATTAATTTTAACAAATTTACTATTACCTTCTATCCAAATTCTGATTTTACCTTTTTCTTCAGTATATTTAATGGCGTTGCGTATAATATTTAATAATAATTTTTCCAATTTAGCTTCATCGCCTAAAATTTTAATGTTTTTCGCGCCTCTTTTGTAAATTAGGCGAATTTTTTTCTGCTCCGCCAAGACTTGCAAGGATTGTCCGGCGGCTTTAATTAATTTTCCCAAATTTATTTCTTCATAATGAAGGGTTTCGGTTTTAGCGTCAAAATTGGTTAATATGGTAAGATCGGACAGGACGCCGGTCATTCTTTTTATTTCATTTAAAATTAAAGAGCAGGCATCCGGAACTTTAGCTTTCTTTACTTTAGCTTCGCGGATGTACAAATCAAGATTGCCTTGGATAACAGTAAGCGGCGTGCGCAGTTCGTGCGAAGCGTCAGCTATAAATTTTGATTTTAATTCAATCGCCTCTCTAAGCTTTTTATTTATGTTGTCAAGCTGTTTTGTCCTTTCCAAAACTTTTTTTTCCAAATTTTTATTTAATTCCTGCAGCCTTTGCTTGGCTCGCGTAGCTTCAGTGTTGTCCAGGGCTATTGAAATCGCGCCGTCAAGTTTTTTGTCATCATCAAAAAGAGGCACGGCAATAATATTCAAATGCCTTGCTTGCAAAGATTTTTTTTTATAAGATAAATTTTCATAATAAAAAGGCTTGCCTTTTTCCAGCAGACCCCCGTAAAGCTCTTTTAATTTTTTATTGTTTTTTATTTCGCGAGTGTCAACAAGCCTTCTATTGATTATGGGGTTTTGCGGATCATCCATTAATTCCATGGCCAATCGGTTGGCGGTAATAACAGTCCCTTCATTATTAAGCGCGACAACGCTCACAGGAGCGCTGTCTAAAATTCTTTTATTAAATTCATTTAATTTTTTTGTTTTGCTGAATTTATTTAAAATTTCCATGTTATTTTTTATTGCGGCCTTTGTCTTGAATTTTATAGCCGACATCCCGCACGGTATGGATTAATTTTTTTTGAAAGCCGCTATCAACTTTTTTTCTTAAATAACTGATATAAACATCAATTACATTGGACTCGTCAGTAAAATTATAACCCCAGATATGCTCACCAATCATAGTGCGCGTGCATACATGCCCTGGTCGGCGCATCATATAGTCAAGCAAGCGGTATTCTTTGCTGGATAAATTAATTTCTTTATCATCGCGATAAACTTCATGCTTGGCAGGATCCAAAACCAAATTTCCAACTTTTAATTTTGTGCTTTTGACTGATTTTTCCCGCCTTAACAAAGCGCGAATGCGGGCGACTAACTCACCGAAAGCAAAAGGCTTTACCAGATAATCATCAGCCCCGACATCCAATCCTTTGATTCTATCCTCAACAGTGTCGCGTGCGGTTAACATGATAATCGGCGTGTCAATTTTTTTCTCTCTGATTTGCCGGCAAGTTTCAATGCCGTCAATTTTGGGTATCATAATATCCAAAATAATCAAATCATAACTGTTTATTTCCGCTTTTTCCAAAGCTTCTTCGCCGTCATACGCCGTATCAACCGTATAATGCTCCATTTCCAAGCCCCTTTTAATAAAACGAGTAATCTTAACCTC
>DAOVXE010000101.1 GCA_030636285.1 Candidatus Falkowiibacteriota bacterium
TAATTAGTTATTTATACTTTAATTTTAGCATAAATTTAGCTTTTTTTCTATAGTAAAAATGTGCAAAACTTTGGTTATTTTACAGTCCTGACGGACTGTTTTTTGTGAGTCGTAAAATTTAATTGGCGACAGCCCCATTATGGAGATTTTGCCGGAAAATCAGCAAAAGAATTTAAAAATGAGATGAATAAATATGTTAACACTCCTTTTCCAAATGGAGAAAGCTATAAAGATGTTGAAAAACGAATCAGGGATTTTTGTGAATATTTAAAAATTAATTATAACGGAAAACATATTGCTGTTGTTGCCCACCAGGCTCCACAGCTGGCTTTGGATGTTATTCTTAAAGATAAAACCTGGAAACAAGCTATCGCAGAAGATTGGCGCAACACAGGAGTTTGGCAACCCGGGTGGGAATACAAGATTGATTAGTATTATTAGAATTACTATGAAAATTATTCATAAAAAAAATGCCCTGCATACAGATAAGTCGGAAGGGGTTAAAGTTGATTATTATCTTCGTGATGAATATGAGGTGCATTATAACGAGCAAATTCCTAAATCCACACAAATTTGGCATCATCACGAACAAATTTTGGAAACGCTTTATATTATTGATGGAGAGTTAACCGCCAAGTGGAAAGAAAACAATGAAATTGTAGAAGAAATTGTTCGCGCCGGCGACCTGATTGAAACCGAGGATACACCCCATACTTTTATAAACCACACTGACCGGATGGTGAAGTTTTTGGTCATAAAGCAAGTTCTTTCCGGTGAAGATAAGCGAGAGCTGTTAAAGACTGACAAAGTTGTTGATGAATAAAGCAGTAGGCAGAATTTTTATTTCGGGTACTTGACATTGTATTCCAAATGAGATACAATATTAATATGCCCCCAAGGAAGTGCGCCCCAAGGGCATTTCTTTCAGGGCACCCTTGGGGTATAATAAATTAAACTAACAAATATATGAATAAATCAGCTATGATAAGGGCGCGAATTGAAGAAAAATTAAAAGTTGACGTAGGAAAGGTTTTTGAAAAGCTCGGACTTTCAACAACTGAGGCTATTACTCTCTTTTATAAGCAAATAAGGCTTCATAATGGCTTGCCTTTTAGCGTGAAAATCCCAAATAAAACAACCAGACAAACACTTGCCGAAACGGACAAAAAGAAAAATTTGATTAAATCCAGGAATTCAAAGAGCTTATTTGATAATCTTGAAATTTAATGTTCACTCCTTATTTTCATAAACAATTTAAGAAAGACATTAAAAGCTGTAAAAAAGAAGGCAAGGATATGGAAAAAATAAAGATTGTGATACGCAAATTGCTTAAAGGTAAAAATATTGAGTCAAAATATAGATTGCATAAATTGTCAGGAATTTTTAAAAATCGGTTTGAATGCCATATCCAGCCTGATTGGCTGTTGATATTCAAAAAAGATGGGGATAGTATAATTCTTGAAAGAACTGGCAGCCATTCCAAATTGTTTAAATAAGGATGGCATTTGGGTTTTACAAAAGTTTTTATGAAAAAAATTATATTTTTATTTTTACTATTATTACTTATTCCGAATTTTGTTTTTGCGCAAGCCAACATCAAGGATGATGTTGTTTTTAAAGCAGAAGTAATTGAGATTTTGGCAGAAGAGAAGCATCTGTCGCCAGACGGAAAAGAAATAATTCAGCAGCATTTAAAGCTGCGCGGCCTGGAAGGGGAGTTTGAAAACAGAGAAATAGAGTTTAACGGTATTAGCGATCTGGAGGTAATAAATTCGCAGAAATATAAAAAAGGTGACAAAGTAATGATGGCGGCCAGCTACGGTGCAAGCAAAGAGGTTAATTTTTACATAGTTGATTACGCGCGCGGCAAAAGCCTGCTATTTTTAGGGCTGGCTTTTTTTCTTACCCTTATTATCATCGGCCGATTTAAAGGCCTGCGTTCGCTGATCGCTTTGGCAATTACTTTTTTTGTTATTATTAAATATCTAATTCCCCAAATTTTGGCCGGCGTGAATCCGATAATGGTTACTTTCTTCAGCGCTTTGGTTATTTTAGCGGCCATAATATATGTTACCGAGGGGATTAAGGCCAGGGCTCATATTTCGGCTTTGAGTATATTGCTAAGCCTGATAATAACTATCGCGCTTTCGGAATTGTTTGTTTCTTTGGCCCGCTTGACCGGAGCGGCCGGCGAAGAAGCTTTGTTTTTATTCAACATTCATGGCGCCAGCATAGATCTAACCGGTTTGCTTTTGGCCGGGATAATAATCGGTGTTTTAGGCGTGTTGGATGATGTGGTAATATCGCAGGTGGCAACGGTTGAGCAGTTGGCGCTGGCAAACGGATCTTTGAGTCAAAAAGAGCTTTTCAAAAAGGCGTACCAGGTTGGAATATCGCACATTGCTTCCATGACCAACACCTTATTTCTAGCTTATGCCGGCGCTTCTTTGCCCTTGCTTATACTTTTTGGATCCGGCACAAGCGCTTTTGCAAGCTGGCAACAAGCCATTAACACCGAGCTTATCGCCACCGAGATTGTCCGCACCCTGACCGGCTCAATCGGCTTGATTCTCGCGGTTCCGATCGCGACTTTCATTGCTTCCTTGTGGTATAGCAAAGCTAAATCATAAGTTTTTTAGCAACTGTGTATCTTGTATTATGCGCCAGCGAGGATAAATCGCTGGTTTTTAAAAACAAAAAAATTTAAAAAAATAAAACTCGACAGAAGCCGAGTAAAAACAAGATAGGCATTTTTTCAAATTGATAAATCATAATTTGATAAATTCTTGAATAGAAAGATTCGCGTCTTTTATGATTTGGCTTAATAATCCAGATTTAATGGTTTTATGCAGCGGAACTGTAATCGGCTTGCAATTCTGATTATTAAAATCGCGCAATCTGACATGACTCCCTTTCTGCCGAACGATAGAGTATCCTGTTACTTCTAATTTTTTGATCAATTTTTTTCCAGAAACAACAGGCAATTTAGGCATATTTATTCTTTAAATTTATCAAATGCAAGCTGATATTTTTGGATTTTATTTTTTCATGCCTTTCGGCCATTTCTTCCAGGCAGAGCTCTGTCGCTTCTTTAATATTTCCTAAAGCTTCTTCAATGGTCTCTCCTTGGCTATAGCATCCCTCTATAGCGGGATTAGCGACAATATATCCGCCTGTTTCGTCTTCCTGAAGAATAACAGGAAAAGTTTTGTTGTTATAGTTTAATTTCATGGATTTAAAATTTTATTTATTGACCTAAATATAACAATATTTAAAATTTTTGTCAAAATTTTTTGGCTCTTTAACATCTTTGGAAAAGCGAATTTTTTACAAAAAATTAATTTATTTTTAAATATTTTTTACCCCGCACAAAGAATGCTTCCGACGAAGTCGCATGGTTGGATGATTTGTCGCAGTTGGTGATATAATGCCCTGATGAATGGTATTTTTTTGTGTTGGGTTTATCTAAAATTAGCAAAAAAATATCAATATCGTTTGACAAGATTTTGATAGTATGTTATAGTGGAAAATCAAAAAAGTCTTAAACTATGATTTGTCTGATTATAATGATAAATATGATTGCTAATAAAAAAAATAATCATAGCCCATCAAAATAATCAATTAAAATTATAGTTAAAGATAATATTGCCCTTTAAAACAGAATAATATAGATTAAAAAAATTTTATTTTTCTCCACCTTATTGTTTTAAATTTTATTGCCGATTAAGTTTCCAAGAGTTTGGAGATTTAACAGGTAATAAAATTTTAACAATATAAATTTTCTTTCTCTGTCCGTGATGGAGACAGAGTAAGGGAAGGAGAAAAAAATGGCTGTTAACCTAGTGGAGAGAATGGAAGGCTTTGTGCCGAATGCCACATACTGTTTTGATCCTCCGGTTGAAACAAAGTGTATATTAGTAAACGGGCAAGGCGGATGGAAAGAAAAATTTTTTTCTGAAGGGTGGTGTTTAAAATTTGAAAATGGCGAAGGAGTATTTCAAGGAAAACCACTTGATGAAAAAAACATTCATTATTTTAAGGTAACATATGGCTCTGGTGGTAGCGAGGCTATTAAAAAAGCCAAGCAGAAGATCTAACAA
>DAOVXE010000168.1 GCA_030636285.1 Candidatus Falkowiibacteriota bacterium
ATTATAATGAACAAGAATAAAAGAAAAAAAATTGGTTTATAAAAATTAATTTTTATATTTATTAATAATATGCAGCCAATAAACTATTTAACAAAAAAAATCTTAACTAACATAAAACTTATTATTTTTGATGTTGACGGCGTTTTGGTTCCTCGCGGAACTAAAATAGAACAAAAAGGCAATTGGACGACTTTTGAAACAAAGAGAATTGCCAAAAAACAAATTGATCAAATAAAAAAATTGCATGAACTTGGCTTTCTTATAAATATCAGCTCGGGACGAGGGCTTTATATGCTGCAGGATATGTTTAGGGAAATATTGCCTTTTACCAGCTTAACTTATGAAAATGGCAGCGTTACTTGGTTTAACGGAAATTTGATCCAACATACTAACAGCTATGAGTATTTGCGCGATATATTTCCAAGGCTGCAAAAAGTTTCAAGTAAACATATAAAAGGGTTTGAGCCTAAAGAATTTATAATTACAATCCATTGCCACGAACAAGTGCATGAAATTGAAAATATAGTGAGTGAATATGATGATCTTTATACTGTATGGAACGGTGAGGCTTATGATATAGGCGTAAAAAATATTCAATCCAAAGGCAATGGCTTAACAGCATTTATTAAGCATCTTAAATTAAAAAAAGAAAATACGCTTGCTATTGGCGATAATATCAATGACAAAGAACTGATTGAATGCGCGGGAGTTAAAATTACCGCTGACAAAGAAAGGCTGGCCGGCGATTTTTATGTTCCGCTTGAAGGCAAACTATTGCCGGCGGATCTATTAATGGCGCAGATAATCAAAGAGTCAACTAAATAATTAAATAATATAATGAGCCAAAATTTAAAATTTATTATTGAGTTATCTAAAAAGGCCGGCAGAAAAATATTAAAGAATGTGGATAACGCCAGACTTATTAAAAGTCAAGATATACGCGATGTTACAACTAACTTGGATTTAGAATCAGAAAAAATAATAACTTCCGCCATACAAAAAAAATTCCCCGGCCATAATATTATGCGCGAGGAAGAAGATAATATTAATAATCAATCAAACTATTCCTGGACAATTGATCCTCTTGACGGCACAAAATATTTTTACAAAGGAATTAAATTCTTTTCTGTGTCAATCGCTTTATGGAAGAATAGCGAACCGATTATGGGCGCGGTTTATAATCCATGCACAAACGATTGTTATTGGGCTGAAAAAAATAAAGGGGCATTTTTAAACGGCAAAAAATTAAAAGTTTCCAAAACCAAAAAAATTTCAGAGGCAATAATTTATCTTGATTTTCAGGCTAAAAACAATACGAAAATTCAAGAAGCGATTCTTGAAAAAAGATTAATTAAAATTTATAAAAATTTTTATCGCTTCAGAACTTTTGGCTGCGGCAGTTTGGCTTTATGTTTTTTGGCTCAAGGTTATTTTGACGCGTATTTTGATATAAACGGCAGACAGCCAATTATTGATTCTGGCGGAGGAATGATAATTGCTAAAGAGGCAGGGGCAAAAATTACTGACTTGAATGGAAAATATCCAGGCATGAATGCTAATCATATGGTAATCACTAACAACAAAATCCATGATCAAGTTTTAAAAATACTAAAATAAAGCAAATAAAAAAATCGCCTCGATCTTATCAAGGCGATTTTATATTTAAGTTTTATATTTAATTCAATCCGATCTTTTCCTTTACTTTCTTCAAAGTTTCTTCCGCTATCGGCCGCGCCCTTTTAGTCCCATCATCCAGAATTTTTCGTGCGTCTATATCATTTATCTCATTATATTTAACCTGGAACTTGGTTAAAAATAGCTTTACTTCATTGGCCACGGCCTTTTTAAAGTCACCATAGCCTTTACCTGCAAATTCTTTTTCCAATGTTTTAATATCTTTTCCGCTTAAGAGTGAATGAATAGTTAAAAGGTTGGAAATGCCCGGCTTGTTTTTATAGTCATATTTTACTTCCGAGCCGGAGTCAGTTGTGGCCCGCATTATTTTCTTACCCGCCTTGATCGGATCGTCCAAAAGCTCAATCCGGCTATGCGCGCTCTCCGCGCTCTTGCTCATCTTTTTGGTTGGATCATCCAGGCCCATGATGCGGGCGCCGGATTTTAAAATCTTTGCTTCGGGTATTTTTAAAGTTTCTTTGAATTGGTGATTAAAACGCTTAGCCAAGTCCCGCGCCAGCTCCACATGCTGGACCTGGTCATCGCCCACCGGCACCACCTCTGTTTCATAAAGCAAAATATCAGCCGCCATCAAAACCGGGTAGGCAAACAAACCCGCGCTTACATTGGCTTCTTCGCGCCCGGACTTGTCTTTAAACTGGGTCATCTTTTTTAGATCCGACATCCGGGCAACAGTATTAAGAATCCAGCTAAGTTCGGCATGGGCCGAAACATCTGACTGCTGAAAAATAATAGACTTTTTGGGATCAATGCCGGCGGTTAAAAAAAGCCTGGCGACTTCAATTATTCTTTTTTTAAGACTGTCCGGGTCTTGCAAAACCGTAATGGCGTGCAGATCTACCACGCAAAAAATACAGTCATAATCGTCTTGCATAGCAACAAACTGGGTTATCGCGCCCAGATAATTGCCAATATGCAGATTGCCCGAGGGCTGTACCCCGGAAAATATTCTTGGTTTTAACATATATTATCTTAAAATATTATATCTTACATCTTATTTTATATTGTAGTTAATATTATAAATATTAGCAAGAAGAAAGTATTTTATGTCGGAGCCATATGATAATGGGGCTGTCGCCAATTAAATTTTACGACTCACAAAAAACAGTCCGTCAGGACTGTAAAATAACCAAAGTTTTGCACATTTTTACTATAGAAAAAAAGCTAAATTTATGCTAAAATTAAAGTATAAATAACTAATTA
>DAOVXE010000097.1 GCA_030636285.1 Candidatus Falkowiibacteriota bacterium
AATGGTTTTGATTTTTATATCTGGCCCGGCGACACCTTTGAAGCCGGCAGCGGTGATGTTAATTTATTTAACGTGGAAATTGACGGGGTATTTACGGCTGTGGGAGAGCAGAATATCACGGTTAACGGCAATTGGGATGCCGGCAGCGGCAGCTTTGAAGCAGCCTCATCAACGGTTGAGTTTATATCTACCACAAGCGAGAATTTTATCAGAACCAATGGTTCGCCATTTTACAATTTAACATTAAACGGCAGCAACGGGGAATGGACTTTTGTCGGACGCGCGTCCAGCACTGCTACGACTACGATTACAGCCGGTATCTTGATCCACGGCGGAGATAATAATTTTGAAACTGATAGTTTGTTTATCGCAAGCAGTTCCAGCTTTATTAAAGCGACTGGCACTGGATTGCTTATTTTTGAGGATGACGGAGTTGGTTATTTTGAGGACTTAAATCAAACCCCTAATAATCTGGGCAACGTGCAGATCGGTTATTCGCCGGCCGTAACCAGGCTTAACTCTGATTTTGTAGCTGACAGCTTAACAATAAATGCTGGCGACGCTTTTGACACTCGCGGCTATGAAGTAGATATTACTGATTTTATTACTGTTTACGGCACTTATAATTGTACGGACGACAAAGAAGGGGATGGGACCATTACTACGCTTGGAACCGATTGGACCGTGGCCGGCGGAGGAATCTTTACTGCCGATACTTCAACCACTACTTTTGATGGCGCCGGCGACAGCGCTATAAACACCGGCGGAACCGACGCTGATCATGATTTTAATGTTTTAACACTGGCTAAATCCTTAACCGCGACCGCCACTCTTTCAAGTTATGATATGAGAGTTAGTGGTGATATAATTATCGGCTCTAATTCCATATTGGATGTATCAGCTTCAAATTATGAAATATATGCCAACGGTAGCTGGGAAAACAGCGGTATCTTTGTGGCGCGAGCGGCCACCACCACTTTTGAAGCCAATACAACCGGCCACACCATTAACCCGGGCAGTTCAAATTTTTATAATATTGAATTTAATAATTCATCCGGCGGGTGGAGCATTATAAATAATGCTACTACAAGCAATAAATGGCTGATCACCGCGGCTCAATCGTTGACTGTTGATTCCGGAGTATTTATAGAAGCGCAGGGTGAATTTAAAAATTTAGTTGGCGGTGCTAATACCACCTGGACCGGCTCCACGTTGTATCTTAATAGCGGGATAAACAATATTGTTAATACCAAGACCGGCGATAGCGATTTTTACGCGACTTTAAAAATTGGGGCCAATACGGATATTAAAATGTGGGATTCCAGTTCTACCGTATATTATATTAATTCTTCCGGTTCTCTTTACTCTATGGACCATTCTGACACATCAGGCTCTCTCTATATTTGGGGCGATTATCATGTGGATAATAACAACAGCGAATATTGGAGTTACGCGACTGACTTTGACGGCGATGACATTAGCGGCGCGCCCAGGCAATGCAAGGTTTATTTAGCTGATAATGCCAGCACCACGATTGATCATGGCAGCTTGAATATTGTCGGTATTTCAACGGCTTCAACCACAATCGCAAACCAGGGCAGCGGCAATTATGGAGTTAATATTGCTTCCGGCACAGTTAGCGCCGGTTATTATGAGTTTAGAAATTTAAACAGCCAGGGATTAATAATTTCCGGCCCCACGATCGTTAGTTCGCTTAGCAATGGCGACTATGAGATCGGAATTAATAATGGCGTCGCGCTTTCCATTGAAAACAGCGTGATAGACGAGAATCCGGAACTATCTATTGCTAATTGTTGTTTTGCCACTTCAAGCGGAATTACAGCGAGCGCGAACGTTAAATTAACCGGAACGCCGGGCAGCGCATGGCTGTTTACAGAGCATTACGGCAACTTTGCCGGTGAGCAATATGACAGCGATCCGGGCGATCCAAGAGGATTTTTAATCTGGGATGACAGCCCGGCCTATACCCCCGAGTCCCAGGACTGGCGCTGGTTCCATGACCAGGACAGCTTAACCCCGGTCTCTGGCGCGGCTGCTACTAATTCAGCTCCTTTGACTATTGGCGCTAACAATGATCTTAAGCTAAGGATAACTATTAATGAAACCAGCGGATTAACTGGCGAAAATGTTAAAATGCGTTTGCAATTCTCAACCTCTTTTGATTTTTCCGAAAATGTTTTTTACGTAGGCGAGATCGGATCCAGCACGGCCTGGATCTATGCTGACGGCGTTGGTGATGACAATAGCATAATCGCCGCGCGGATCCATGATGATGCCACCGCTAACGCGACTCACAATGAATCCGGAATATCATATTCAACTTATGACCATAGCGCTAATACGCCAACTGAATGGGAATTTACGATCCACAATAATAACGCGGCCACTAACACGGTTTATTATTTTCGTCCTTTTGCCGCTTATCATGAAATCTACGGCACTTCTTCCAAGGCGGTAATTTATAACGGACCGGAAGGCTACGCCAGTTTAATGGTGACTGACGCTTCTTTGTCATTAACCGTTAATGGCGTGGTAAGCAATACTGTGATTGATGATATAACCACGGATTTTACCACCACCCCGGATCAAATAGCTTTTGGTGATCTGGCGGTTGGCTCTGAGGCGGAAGGGGCGCACAATTTTACGATCACTACCAATGCCGAGCTTGGCTATCAATTGTTTGTTTATCAGCGCCAGGACCTTATCTCTGATGTGGGCACGACAATTGATTCAATAAGCACGACCAATGCAAACCCGGGGGCATGGGCTATCTCGCCCAACCCAAGCGGCTTTGGCTATCATACTTGTGATGACACTCTATCAAATATCGGCCTGGGACCTTCCCGTTTTTCCGCTCCGAATACTTATGCCCAATTCAATGTTTTGCCGGAAGAAATTTCCTACAGTTCAATACCGGTGGCTAATGAAAATATTGATTTTGTTTACAAGGTCCAGGCTGACAATCTGCAGGAAGCCGGCGATTACCAGACAGAAATGGTTTATGTTATAGTGCCGACATATTAGGTACGATAAGTATACTATTATTGCATCGTACCTCCAGTAGTTTTGTTAATATCAAATTTAACATATCAAATTTATAAACAAAAAAACGCTTTAATGCGTTTTTTTGTTTATATTTCTTTGCTTTTCTATTTTTAAAAAGTTTCGCCTAACATTGAGTGTATACGAAGTTCTGCGGAGCCGAAGGCGAAGCAGAATTTGGGTGAGGGGC
The DNA here is from genome assembly GCA_030636285.1 of Candidatus Falkowiibacteriota bacterium. Next base: position 3,254 of record DAOVXE010000097.1, read on the forward strand.
GAGCCGAGCCCCGAACCGTATACACTTTGTTAGGCGAGGGTGAGCGGAACGGAGCGATAGCGGAGTGAAGCGAAAGCGCAGCGCCCCCTTGAGTTGTGCAGATATTTTCTTTTTAATCTGCTAAATTAAATGTTAAAAATATTTTTTCTAATATATTATTCTGTTCCTCATCTAAATATGAACCAGAAATTCTAAAAAAATATGAATTAATTGGCACCCACAAAGACTCGCCCGAATCACCGTCAAAAGCACTTATAATAAATACCTTGTAAACCTTATTATTGTTTATTTCAATTTCTCTAATATTTTTAAAACTAAAATCTTCATCCCAGCCAAGTTCTTCAGTAAAAAAATCTTTAATTTCCATTCCCTCTTTATTTTCAATAACACCAAAATAAATTGAGTCAAGGCATGTCCATTTTCCTAGCATTTCCCCACATGACTGTTGGTTGTTAGGCACCATTGTATTGTCAAATAAATCTGAAGAGATATTTATTTTCCAATTATCAGGATATTTAAAATAATATTTAAAATCTTTATTAGTGTATTCTTTCCAGTTATCCATATCTAAAGGGGGTGGCTGTGTGTTTTCTTGCAATTTGGATAATTGGCTTTGCAAATCAGTGAGTTTTTGATCTAAGTTGTCTAGATTTTTTTTACTTTGAGTAAGCTGTAAGTTAAGATTTTGAATAGTGGCCTGGGATTTATTGATTTTAGTTTGTGATTTACGATTAATTAAATAATAAACACTTCCACCAACTATTGATGCTGTAATTACTATGATAATCACAATTAACCAGTAATTGATTTTAGTTTGGTTTATAGGTGTTTCCTGTTGCTCACTTTGTTGATTCATGTTTTTTTGGGTCATACGCAATATATGGTTCTAGCTAAATAATTTGGCCACCCGGAATAGAAAGAATTTCTTGTCGCGCA
>DAOVXE010000192.1 GCA_030636285.1 Candidatus Falkowiibacteriota bacterium
AGCCGGCAACAGCCTGGCCGTGGCTAAAGCCAGTAATACCAGTAGTAAAGCGCTTAATGCTCAGGAAAATACGATCTCTCTTCTTAATAAGGTTTTTTCCGGTTTAAATAATTGTTTTAGCGCTCTGGAACACAGCATCACTTCTTCGGCTTTTACCCAAGCCGAGCTGGACGCCTTTAAGGTTACTATCAGTACGCAGCAGACTGCCATTGCCGCGGCAATATCTACGGTTCAGGGAAATAAACAGACGCTTGCTGACGCGATTTTAAATTATGAAACCAAGGTAGCCGAGATGGCAGACGCTCTGGCTGCCGCTATTGCCAATTATGAAAAAGCCGTATTAGACGCAAAAAATTCTCTCGTCACGGCCCAGCTTAGCGGTGATAGCCTGGTGATAGCCGGCGAGTCAAAAGTAAATACAAGCCACGAGGCCTGGTTGGTCGCCCAGGCCAAACTTGATCAAATTTTAGCGCCGGCCAGCCGTTATGACGTGTCGCTTAATCAAGCCAGAGTCAAGCAGACTGAAGCGGCGCTAAATAATATTATAGAATTGCTGGAACATTCAAAAATATATGCCCCGATTAACGGAACTATTACCCGGGCCGATTACGAAAAAGGCGAGCAAGTGAATGCCGGCGAAGGAGCCGCAATTTCTATGCTTGGGCAAAATGATTATGAGATTGAAGTGTTAATTTCAGAGGCTGATATTGCCAAGATTGAGATCAAGGATTTGGCAAAGATCACTCTTGATGCTTATGGCGAAGATATTAAGCTAAATGGCGAGGTATTTTTTATTGAGCCGGCGGAAACCGTGGTGCAGGATGTTATTTACTATAAAATATTGATTAGCTTTGATCCTCTGCAGTATGCAATAAAGTCCGGCATGACCGCCAATATTACCCTTACTACGGCCGAAAAGAGTAATATAATAATTATTCCAAGCCGGGCAGTGATCAGTAAGGACGGAGCTGGCAAATTCGTCCGTATTTTGATTAATAAGAACATAGATGAACGCTCGGTTGTTTTGGGCCTGAGAGGGGATGAAGGAATGGTTGAAGTCTTAGACGGCGTCAAGGCCGGGGAAACAGTGGTTACTTCAATTATAAACGAAAAATAATTTTGATAGATATATATCTATGTATGCTGATTAATATAAAAGACCTAAAAAAGCAATTTGAGAATGAAGGGCTCGTGACCAAGATACTCCACGGGCTTTCTTTTGTTATTAACAAAGGCGAGTTTGTGGCGATTATGGGCCCGAGCGGCTCCGGCAAGTCAACCCTAATGCATATTATGGGCTTATTGGATCGGGCCAGTGAAGGAAAGTATGAATTTGCCGGCCGGGACGTCGCTACCTTAAGCGATGATGAATTGGCGGATCTACGAAACGCGAAGATCGGTTTTGTTTTTCAATCATTTAATTTGCTGGCTCGTACAACCGTGCTGGATAATGTTAAACTTCCTTTGACTTACGCGCGAGATAAAAAAAATATAGATGAACGAGCTCGCAGAGTACTGGAAGACGTTGGTCTGGGTCATCGCCTGGATTATTTTACCAATCAAATATCAGGCGGTGAAAAGCAGCGGGTTGCCATTGCCCGGGCGCTTGTAAATAATCCCTCAATTATTTTTGCTGATGAGCCAACCGGTAATCTGGATTCAAAGTCCGGCATACAAATAATGGAAATTTTGCAAAAATTAAACGAAGTGGGAAATACCGTCATTCTCGTTACCCACGAAACCTATACTGCCGAGCATGCCAAACGGGTTATTAATATCCGCGATGGCATTATTGTGGAAGATAAAACGATCAAAAACAGGCGGGTGGCGCATGATGGAGACCTCTTAAAATAAGATACAAGACACAAGGATACAAGATATTTTAAAAAGGATACAAGGATACAAGACGCAAGGACACAAACAAATTAGAAGAAACAAATTACAAAATTTTTATCTGTCATTGCGAGGAGTTTTAGCGACGTGGCAATCCCGTGGTTATAGGCAACTGATTTGGGATCCTCACGCTCCGCAAATGCGGGGCTCAGGATGACAGCTAAAGAGTTTTTAATTTTTAATTTGTATCTTGTTTGTATCTTGTGTCTTGTATCCTTGTATCTTTTTTAATTTATGTTAGAAACAATAACACAATCCATCCACACCTCGCTGGCCGCTCTGCTTGCCAATAAGGTTAGGAGTTTTTTGACCATGCTTGGCATTGTTATTGGCGTGGGGGCGGTAATTGTGATTATGGCGGTTGGAGCCGGAGCCCAGAGTTTGATACTGGGACAGGTCAAATCATTGGGTACCAGTATAATCGGTGTTATGCCCGGCGGATCAGCCGAGGAAGAAGGTCCGCCCGCTTCAATGATGGGAATTTCAATTACCACATTAACTTATGATGATGCCATGGCTCTTAAGGAAAAAAAGAATGTGCCGAATTTGGTTGATGTAGTTGCTTACACCAAAGGAGTGGGCACGGTAAGCTGGGGCGCTAACTCTTATGATACCAATCTAAGCGGCTGCAGCGCCGGCTTTATTGAAGTAGAGGACGGGGAAT
>DAOVXE010000015.1 GCA_030636285.1 Candidatus Falkowiibacteriota bacterium
AATTTTAGCGAATATTGTATAAATGAAATTGAAGTCGTGTACAAACAAAAAACATTGTTTTTGTTTTATTATTAGTAAATTTTAATGAGCAAAATGTTGCTTAACGCAACGCTAGTGCAAAAGAAAATACATTAATGCAATGCCGGAAACAAAAGCCAGAAAATGCAAAATGTTTCGGCCGGCCTGATCATGGTTTTTTATCTCAGGGATCAGGTCTGAGGCGGCAATATAGATAAAATTACCGGCCGCGAAAGGAAGTAAATAAATAATTTCAATATTGCCGGCAAGCAGCCAGGCGACAATTCCGCCCGCGACCGCGGTCAGACCGGAAAAAAAGTTAAACAAAAGAGCTTTCATTTTTTTCCAGCCGCCGTGAATCAGGATGCCAAAATCACCCAGTTCCTGCGGAATCTCGTGCATGGCAATAGCCAGAGTAGTAGCCATACCCAAACGGACATCAATTATAAAAGCGGCGCCAATGGCCAGCCCGTCCAGAAAATTATGTACACCGTCGGATATTAAGATCAAATATGTTACCGGATGCTTATGCTCTGAGGGCGCGCGGTGGCAGTGGTGCCAATGTATAAATTGCTCAAGCAGGAAAAAGATGGCAAAGCCAACAAGCAGAATTATGAATATTTTATTCATTTCACCTGATTCTTTCAGCGCTTCAGGCAGAAGATGAAGAAAAGCGCCGCCCAGGAGCGAACCGGCGGAAAAGGCAACCAAGGGCTTGATTATGTTTTTTAATACATTTTCTTTAAGCACCAGGACCAATGCCCCAACCAGGGAAACAGCGCTCATGGCCGCGGTCGCGAGTATTATCCAAAGTAAAGTTGGCATAGATTTTTTAATTAATATTTATTCTCTTTACAGTCAAGGAATTTGAATATTCCCGACTACTGTTAGTGCCCTTTGGGCACAAGGTACTCTTTAGGGTATAACTTGTATTTTATTTAAAATAAGCTAAATTGTCAAATTAAAAAATAAAGTAAAAGGTAAGTCAAAAGGTGATAAGTTAAAAGGCTTTCTTTTTTATTTCCGCAATTTATGTTATAATAGGAGCGTATAGAAAATATGAAAAAGAAAAGATTGAAACCCGGCGCCTTTATGGCGCTGGGAAAAATTAATGAATTGGTATTATTTTTACTTGTTATTGGTTTATGCGCGGCTGGCGTAAACCTTATTTTTATTGCTAATGAAAAAAGTGCTGGCGCGCAAATTGACTATAACAATAACACTGCCTCACTTCTTAATAAAGAGCTAAAAGATTTGAACAACGGGATAGGGGATAAGAAAAAAGAGATTGAAAGGCTGCAAGACAGGCAAAAAAAATACTCAGACGCCATTGGCGCCAAGCAGGGCGAACAGGCTTCGCTTAATAATCAGCTGTCCATACTTGACAACCGGGTGGCTAAGGCCGAGCTTGATATTGAATTGGTTGAGACTGGTATTGAGCGGACCAACCTGGAGATTAGAAAAACAGATTTGGAAATAGAAGAAAATAGCAAACAGATTGAAAAAGAAAAAAATCATATTGCCAATGTTCTTGGGCTTATTTACAAGCGCGATAATGTCAGCACCCTGGAGATACTTTTGCTTAACGATACCCTTTCTGAATTTTTAAGCCAATCAAAATATTTGGAAGATGTTAACAGGGAAATTGAAGACAGCCTGGAAAACTATAAAAAGCTTAAGCGGCAAAGTGAAAAAGAAAAGAAAACTCTTGATGGGCAAAAAATAGAACTTCAGATATTGAAAAAAGAATTGGCTGAACGCCGCCAAGGCCTGAGTTCGGAAAAAGAAACCAAAATTTACGTCCTGGGGCAAGTTAAGCAATCTGAGCGTGAATATGAAAGACTGCTGGCTCAGGCAAAAAAAGAACAGGAAGACGCGGCCGCTGAGATTGCCAGTCTGGAAAAGCTGGTCAGGGCAAAAATTGCCCAAATGGAGGGTACAAAGCTTGAATTTAACGATAATGGTTTTATTTGGCCGGTTACGAAAAATGTAATTACGGCGTATTTCCATGATCCGGATTATCCTTTTCGCTATATCTTTGAGCACCCGGCAATTGATATTCGCGCCGCGCAGGGGACTACGCTCAAGGCCTCGGCCAGCGGTTATGTTGCCAGAACAAAATACGGGGCCAACGGCGCTTACGGCTATATTATGATTATTCATGGCGACGGACTCTCAACCGTTTACGGCCATGTGTCAAAAATATTCGTAAATGAAGATGACTATGTTGTCCAGGGCCAGCCTATCGGCCTTTCCGGCGGACTCCCGGGCACTCCGGGCGCTGGTCGGCTGACTACCGGGCCGCATCTGCACTTTGAGGTGCGCTTAAACGGCATCCCGGTTGACCCGCTGGCTTATTTGCAATAACAAAAATATATGAAAGAGATTATAAACAATAATAAAATAGAAAATCAAACACCGATAGAAGAAGAAAAAGAAAATCCAACAAAAATATTTACACTTGAAGAAGCGGAAAAGGCCAGACTAGACGGAGATGAAATGAGAGAAAAACTTTTTGAAGTATTAAAATCAACAGAAGGAGAAGAAAAAGCAAAAAAAGAATGTAATGATACTTGCGCGGAAGTGTGTGATAAAGCGTTTAGCGATTCAGCGGATGAAAAAGCTAAAGCAAATGTATATCTTATTTATTATGCTTTATGCAAGGAAAAAATGGACCGCTATAAAAAGCATACGGATAAAATTATTTATGATAACAGAGATAGAATAATGATGGTGTTATTATTAGAAAAATTAATGGAAGCAAGAATGAAAAAAAGAGAAAAAATGACAAATATAAAATGAATTTTGCTGATGAAGTGCAGAGCGTCTGTGACCAGGCGCTGAGCCTGTTAAAGGTTAATAAAAAAATTAAATTTCGCCCCATGAGAAGAATACGCCGCGTTAATGTAAAACGCGGTTTTGTAATTGGCAGGACTAATTTGCGCACCGGTCTTATAACAATAGACATACTAACTCCAAAACAAAGAAAACCAAAGAAAATATCTTCAATTTTACGTACTTTATGCCACGAAGCGGCTCATCACCAAAAACCGCCGTACAGGCAATTTTTTCGCTTTAAATGGATAAACAGGCAGCATTATCCAAAATTTTATAAACAAGTAACAAAAAATACAGATAAATTAAAATTAGATTTAAAATTTATAAAATATTTTGATTAAACAAAATACCTTTCACCCGATTAATTTTTTAATGGATGAAATTTTTTCTGCATTTTTTCTGCAAATTTATCAGAGGTATTTACATATCTAGTAGTAGTATCAAGCGATTCGTGGCCTAGTAAGGTCTGTATTGCCGCCGGGTTAGCGCCCGATTCAGCTAAATATGTAGCAAAGCCGTGCCTTAATGAGTGAGCCGATGTTGGGACATTAATACCAAGTATTTCTCGGTATTTTTTTATTTTTGATTGAATATAGTTAGTTGAAATTTGCTTTTTTTGATTTGACGCATTAAGTCCGCGATGCGGGACAAAAACAAATGGCGAATTGCTATTACGGACAGTAAGGCATTTATCCAGGTATTTCATTGCCCTTGGTGTGAGGTAAACAAATCTTTCCTTTTTTCCTTTTCCTAATATAAATATTTTCCCCTTCTTATCAATACGATCAAGTCTTAAATTTACTAATTCCGAAATTCTCATACCGGTAGAAAAAAGCACTTCCAGAATTGCCCTATTTCTAATTGCAATGTTTTTATTTTTTTCAAATTTACTTGGTGATTCAATTAATTTTATTAATTCATCTAGCTCGCATACCTGCATTTTTTTCTTTGTTGTTTTTATCATTTTAATCGCATCAGGAGGGAGGGGAGAGGAGTAGTCCATTTCTATGAGATATTTGAGATATGAACGTATAACTGAAAGCATTCTATTAATTGAAAATGCGCCTAATTTTTTCTCTCCGTGTTCTTCTTTAGCTGTCTTCCTATCAATTGAAGTTAAAAATGCTTTATAATTCAAGACATCTTTTTTAGTTAATTTAGAAAACGATATTTTTGATTCATTCAAAAAGTTTTTAAAAACTTTAAGATCTCTTTCATAATTATATAAAGTTTTATCAGAGTAGTTATTAACTTTTAAATTTAATAAGTAGTCGTCAATAAGAGGTAGGTGTATTTTAGGCATAATTTAGCTATGTTTATTAATAATATAAAACTGAGTATAATATCCCTTACACTCAGTTTTATTATATATTAAATATATTTTTACGTCAATATCAAAAAGAAGACGCAACCGGCATCATCTTAATGCCTAAAATGCTGATTTCCGGATTAAATAAAAATAATATTTTTATAATTAATAAAAATATTCCAATAATTAACGCGCAAAACATTATTATTGCTATACCGAATACAATTTTAAATGCAATCTCCATAAAAAGAATTTATGATTTACTATTTGTCATCCTGAGGAGCTTTAGCGACGAAGGATCTCGTGACTGTATCCACGGGATTCTTCACTTCGTTCAGAATGACAATATTTTTTATCACGAATGAACAGCCACATTATGTTTTCCTATACTCACAAATATCTTTAAAATCACAATATTTGCATAATATGCCTGGTTTTGGAATAAATTCTCCTGTTCTGGCAGACTCTTCAATGCCGTGAATGCGCTCTATAATTTTTTCTTCCATATCCGCAAGCTCCTTGCCGGTGCCGACAAAATTTACTTCACTGTTATCATTCAAATAATAAAACTGCATATTATGAATCTTTTTATCCATTGCCTGCCCGACTGCCATTTGATAAATCAATAGCTGTTCTTTATCGTCAGCGCTGATCTTATCCTGCTTTTTCGGCGCCCCGGTTTTATAATCAACGATCTGAATGCTGTCTTGGCCGCAATCATCAATGCGGTCAATTTTGCCAAATATCCGATAGCCTTGTATTTTCAAATTCACTCCTTGCTCCAAAGATATCGCGTCAGGCCAATTATCATTATATTTTTCATAATATTTCTTAATGATCTCTTTGCCTTTTTTTTGATAATCTTCTTTGCTGGATTTATCATCATACCAATCATCTATCCAGCTATTTTTGTATATTTCCAATACTTCTTCCAATTTGATCTTTGCTTCTTTTCTTTTTTGTTTGCCAAACAGATTATCCTGCTGATAAGATCTTCTTTCTTTGATCAATTCAAACAGCTTTTGCATTGTTAAGTGCATGGCCTGGCCAAAACTAAACACGTATTTGCCTCTGGTCGGCACACGCAAAATATGCGCGAAATAATACTGGTACGGGCAATTCTTATAAGCGGTCAGCTGGGTATGGGAAAAATATGAAGGGACGCGATGAATTTTACTGTCATCCTGAGGAGCTTTAGCGACGAAGGATCTCGTGACTGTATCCACGGGATTCTTCGCTTCGCTCAGAATGACAGTGTTGTCCGCGGCTTTAATGGAAATTAATTTGCTCTCTATTAAAAATCTGGACGGCTTTTTCTTTCTTAGCCCGCCATAGTCAGATGCCCAGGAAAAATATAATTCTTCTTTGGCGCGGGTTATTGCCACGTAAAAAAGCCTTCTTTCCTCTTCCAGATGAATATTACCTGTTGGCAGCTCCTCTTTGACAAGCGCGTCCGGGATCAAGATCGGCTCTTTCCTCTCAATGGTCGGGAAGCGCTTATCAACCATGCCTAGTAAAAATACATATTTAAATTCCAGTCCTTTGGCCGCGTGCACGGTCATAACTCTTATCGCGTCCGGGCCGGAGTCAGTATCAGTCGGCATTGTTCCCTGGTCTCCGGCTTCAAGCTCCATATTAAATTCACTCAAAAACGCCTTTACGCTTTTGTCGTCCGAGGCGGCTTCAAATTTTTTAACCCGGCTTAAAAATTGATTTAATAAATTAATTGATTCTTGCGCCTTTTGGCCTTTGTCGCGCATTAAGTATTTCAAATAACCGCTGTCATTAACAAAAGCCAATATTATTTCCCCGACATTCTTTTCGCGCGCCAGAGCCGTATGTTTATTAATTAGCCTTAAAACAAGATCTATTTTCTTTTTTAATTCCGGTCCGACATTGGGAAAGCTGCGCAGCACTTCAAAAAGAGACCAGCATTTTTTCCTGGCAAAATAATTAAAATTAACCAATTCGCGATATGTAAAATTGAAAACTGGCAGATTAAGCACCCGATAAACAGCCGCGCTTTCATGATAATTATCCAATAATTTCAAATATGCCACCACGTCCATGATTACTCCTTTAGCATAAAGCCCTCTTGAGGCTAGATACTGATAGGGCAAGCCGGATACTTCCAAAAATGAACAGATCTCTTTGGCCGGCTCATTGGCTCGCGTTAAAATTCCAAAATCACTCCAGCTTATATTAGCACTGTCATCCTGAGGAGGAGCGAAGCGACGACGTGAGGATCCCGTGGTTTTTTCTCGAGATTCTTCGCTCCGCTCAGAATGACAAGATATTTTTATGTCAGCAATTCTTTCAATCACTTTTTTAATTTCATCATGCCAATCACTTCCTTTAATCACCTCAATCACGCCTTTCCCCTTATTCTGCGCCATAAGTTTTTTACTAAGTACATTTATTTTCTGTCGTCTGTCGTCTGCTGTCTGTTGTCTGTTTAACGCGTACTCCAATCTGTTCGGATTATTCAGCTGGATAAAATCATACGCCAAATCAAGAATGTTTTGCTTGTTGCGGTAGTTCTTGATTAATATTATTTCTTTGGCACTTACAAAATCTTTTTTAAACTGCAAAATATTAGAAACACTGGCGCCGCGAAACTTATAAACACTCTGATCATCGTCCCCGACCACCACCAAATTATTCCTGAGCTGGGCCAAAAGTTTTATCAATTCATATTGCGCCCAATTAGTATCCTGGAATTCGTCCAAAAGAATATATTTAAACTGCTTTCTGTACTTATCCAAAATAGCCGGCCGCTCGCGAAATAATTTTAAAGTATAATTTATTAAATCGCCAAAATCCATTGCTTCATTGTCAAGCAGTAATTGATTATAAATATGAAAAGCATTAGCCACTTCGTTAATCCGATTAATTTCCTGAGTGGCAATCTCTTTATTATCCGCTCCACTTAATTTACTATCAAGATTCTGCTGGAGTTCCTCGCTATATTCTAAATATCTGGCCGGCGATATGTCTTCGTCTTTTAACCGTGAAAAATGCTTGAGTAACGCATTAATAAACTTGGTCGGATTGCCCATTGGTTTATAATAATCCAAATCAAATTTATCCAAATTATTTTTAATTAAAGCCCATTGCTCAAACTCGTTTAACAGTTTCGCGCCAGCCGGCAGGCCGATGTCCAAGCCGTGCGTCTTGATGATCCTCTCGCCAAAGGAGTGAAAAGTAGAGATCCAAAGATCCAAATAGCCCATGGGCAGCAACCGATCAACCCGCTCTTCCATTTCCCCGGCCGCCTTTTCCGTAAAAGTGAGCGCCAAAATCTCATCTGATTTGGCCTTGCCTTGTTCTATTAAATACGCGATCCGCTGAGTAATAACCGTGGTCTTGCCGGTACCAGCTCCAGCAACAATCAGCAAGGGACCATCCTGATGCGTAACTGCAGCTAACTGTTCTTTATTTAAATTTTTCATTAGATCGTGATTCATAATCTTATTTAGCGCCGGTTTACCCCGATAATGAGCGTAGCGAATGTATCGGGGCCACTATTAAAAGCGGGCCGTCCTTATGTTGAACCGCCTTTAACTGCTCGGGGTTTAAATTTTCTAATAAATTATCCGGCATTTATTTTTCATAATTCAATATCGCCTTAAGCACTTTTGAGTCATCATTAAGCGGCTCCATAAATACCACTTGCGCGCGGACTATGCTTAACGTGCCCGAAGGGCCATGCGTTTCTTTACCGCGCTTTACCAGCCGTAAATTACCCGAGTCCGGCGGGCTTGAGTCTTCGGAGTTTAATTGATCATAATTATAGTAAGCACTGTTAATAATTACCGGATCAGCCGCGGTGTCGCTTATCAGACCGTAATAAATTTCATCGTTCATCAGCTTGACCATATACCACTCGGGCTCCAAATCGTGTTTGTCTTTGTTATTATCCAAAGGAAAAAATAAAAAATAAAAAACCGCTGCTGCTGAAAAAATTATCAAAATTATGAATAATCGTTTGTACACTGATTCATTAACCAGCCTGATATTCATTCGTTCAAATTGCTTCAGCTCCGGCTTGGGCTTAATATTCAATTTATCCGCCTGATAAACTTCATCAATTGCTTCAGCCCGGCTTGGCCTTTGCTTTTTGACAATTTTCTTCTTAATAGGCCTTTCTTCCGACTTTTCAGCCACATCCCTTAAATTTACGGTTTGTTGAAAATTATTCATAAAATTTAATTTGTCGTTGTACTAACAACTTCGCTAATATCTACAATAATCACATTTGGATCCGTGGAGGTGCTAATATCTTCCACAATATCATCACTACCCGTAGCGCTGCTGTTTGTATTGTCATCTGTAGAAGTAGCTGTCTCCTCTGAGCTGGTAGCATCATCATCTTCCACCGGCGTTAAGGTAAAATACAAATCACACGCATCGCCAAGTCCGTCGTTATCTTTGTCTTTCTGCTCGGGATTATGGTCATCCGGACAATTATCCAAAAGCCCGAACACATCGTCGCGGTCCGGATCGTTCGCGCGGATATAATCATTATATATATCAGTAAGATCATCGGCAGGGCTTGATTGATCAACTTTGCTTGTTAAAATGCTTAATGGCGCGCTGGGGCTGGGGATTTCCCGTATTTTAACTGGCTCATAGCCATCAAAAACCCGGCCGAGCGTATCAAGGGTCGCGCCGATCAATCCGCTGTACTCGCTTACTTCCACCCGGACGCTTTTTCCCCCCAGTTCATTGGCTCGCGTCTGCTCTTCTTTTAATTTATTAACACGCTGCTCATATTCTTCTTGCAATTCTTCAGCTAAATAAACGCCCAGATCTTTTTTTATTCCCTTGGATACTTTACGAACTTTTTCATTCAAACTGTACTCCCAGGTGTCATCTGTTTTCACCAAATCCAAATAAGTGTAAGTAACAAAATAATATTTATCATCTTGCGTAATTTTTTCAATCTTAAAATCCATATCAAAATTATCCAAATCAGCTTTCAATAATAAAATATTGTCCACGCCACCTCTCGCAAGTTGTTTTTCACCGATAAATTCTTGTCCGGCTTCGGTTTGCGCCCATGCGCCGGAACCAACAATAAAAATAACCGCTAATATCAGCACTGCGAAATTATTATATTTTATAAAATTTATGGCTTTTTTAAACATATTATTATTGATTATAACAGTTTGATATTTTAACTACAAGAATTTTTCGTCCACCGAAAAAGTACCATCTTCCTCGCTTGCCACGCCGACTGAAGGCGGACTTGCCACGCCGCTAATCAACCTGAAAACGGCGGGTTCCGATCCGATAAAGCTGTCCAATTTCATCCGCTGAAAGCGCGCGGTTGTAGACGCGGACTTCGTCGATGAGACCGTTGAAATTATAACTTAAATCATCCTGATGTCTACCTATATAAAAATGCTCTATATCATTTGCAGAAATATTTCCCGTAGCAGAATCATCATCATTTTCTTCGGTTCCATCTACAAAAATTTTTTGCACAGACCCATTATATGTACCTACAATGAAATGCCAGTTGGCATCATCTATGTCACTAGTGCCTTCTAATACATAATTAGTTGAATTATTACCAAACACAAAATTTGCATG
>DAOVXE010000150.1 GCA_030636285.1 Candidatus Falkowiibacteriota bacterium
AGCACCAATGCTTCAGCCGAGTCGTTTAACGCAAAATTAAAAGGTTTTCGATCGTTGGTTAGAGGTGTGCGCGACAAGAAATTCTTTCTATTCCGGGTGGCCAAATTATTTAGCTAGAACCATATATTGCGTATGACCCACAATTTCATCAATTGCAGTTCTAAGTTCGCTTTGTTTTTTTACAATTTTAGAAATCTTTTTATTAAGCTCTGTTATATTAATAATTTCTCTCGTATCTTCTTGTTCTACATAACTTGAAATCGCAAGATTATAATCATTCTCAGCGATAACTTTATTATCAACCAACTTAGAAAAATACTCAGTATCTTTACGAGCAATAAACGCATCTAAAATCTTTTTGCGATTTTCATCACTTAACTTGTTCTTATTTCCACCACGCGCAAACTCAGCGGAAGCGTCAATAAAAAGTGCCTTGTTATCTGTTTTACTTTTTTTAAGCACAATAATACAAGTAGCAATAGTGGTGCCAAAAAACAAATCAGGCGGAAGTTGAATAACAGCGTCAATATAATTATTTTCTACAAGATATTTTCTAATTTTCTGTTCTGCTCCTCCGCGATAAAGCACACCGGGAAATTCAACGATTGCAGCCACGCCGGTAGTGGAAAGCCACGAAAGCATATGCATAGTGAAAGCAAGATCGGCTTTACTTTTTGGCGCTAACACGCCTGCAGGTGAAAAACGCGGATCATTAATAAGAATTGGATTACCATCGCCATCCCATTTTATAGAATAAGGCGGATTAGACACAATAGCGTCAAACGGTTCATCATCCCAGTGTTTTGGGTCAGTCAGCGTATTACCGTGAGCGATATCAAAATGATTATAATTGATATCGTGCAGAAACATATTGATACGACAAAGATTGTAGGTTGTGAGATTTATTTCTTGACCGTAAAAACCAAGACGAACATTTTCTTTACCAAGAACCTTGGCGAATTTAAGAAGAAGAGAACCTGAACCGCAAGCCGGGTCATATACTTTGTTAACCTCCTTTTTACCAACTGTAGAAATTTCCGCCAAAAGTTCACTCACTTCTTGCGGAGTATAAAACTCTCCACCGGACTTGCCGGCGTTTGACGCATACATTGTCATTAAATATTCATAAGCGTCGCCAAATGCGTCTATGGTATTGTCCGAATAGTTGCCAAGACGAAGACCGTTAATAGCTTCCAAAAGTTTGGTAAGTTGTCCGTTTCTTCTTTCTACCGTAGCGCCCAGTTTATTGGAATTTACATCAAGATCATCAAATAATCCCTTGATATCAGACTCGCTTTCCGCGCCTTTTGCGGAATTTTCAATAGCGCGAAATACAGCGCTAAGAGTTTCATTCAAATTGGCATCGTTGCGAGCTTTTTTTACAACATTCACAAAAAGTTCACTTGGCAAAATATAAAATCCTTTTTCTATTACTGTCTCAGCTCTGCCAAACTCAGCTTCTTTATTAGAAAGATTTATATAATCAAAATCTTCTTTTCCAGATATACGGCGTTCATTAGCGTTGATATAATTGGTTAAATTCTCACTAATAAAACGATAAAAAAGCATACCAAGCACATACTGCTTGAAATCCCAACCATCCACGCTCCCGCGCAAATCATTGGCAATTTGCCAAATAGCGCGGTGCAATTCCGCGCGTTCTTGTTCTTTTGTTGTGTTCGTATTTGTATTTTGAGAATTTGTCATAACGTATAAATAATTTGTAAACTCTATTAAATAACACGCAAAAAAAACCAATATTTCTCGCAAAAATACGCCTTAAAATTAAATTTTCTGCTTTTACTTTCTGTTTCTTCCTTGCCCGCTGCCCTGTCTTGAGCCCTGCTCATTTTCGGAATTAACAATTTCTTCATAGTTTGCGGCACTAAGGCGCTGCGCTTCGTAATTTTGGCCCTGGCGGGACATTGTTCTCACAAAACTGCGCAAATGATTTCTTGAACCGCGTATTAAATTCTCATAGACTAGCGCGATATCTTCGTTATTGGTTTGTTTTAAATATTCTTCCAGGTCCACTATATCGATCTCCTCAATTAAAGCGCCGACATTTAAGGCCTCCGGTAATGAACTTTCTCCCTTGGCCACTAAATCGTTATATAGCCCCGATAATACCTCGTCTGTAAATTTTCCAACTTCGTCATTATAAAACCCGGTATCAATTCCATATTTTTGGGCTAAATTGCGAACCGCTCTTATGTGGGTTTCTTCACTTTGTGAAATATTGTTAAATGTTTGCTGTCCCCATTTCTCAAAAAGTTTTTTATAAACATCACGAGCCAATTTTTCCTCTTCCAGCATAAATTTAATACCGGCTATTTCCTCTGCGCTAAGCTCTGCTATTTTAGCCTCATTTAATAAATTGCTTAAAACATCTGAGTTAAAGCTGGTATTCCCCTCATCATCAACTTGTAATATGCCTGACTCTTCCTCTGCCACTTCATCAACTACTTCATTATTCAACACCGGGGCATTACTATCAACAGTGCAGCCTGTGAACAAGGTAATAAGAAACAGGGGTAAAATAAATAATATAATTTTCTTCATGTTTTTTGCTTATTTAATAGTTATTATAGTTAATAATAGCACTAATTTGCTGACGCGACAAAGCAATGAAGATAGCGGCTGAATTTAAGATGATTAATTTTCAGTCAAGGAATTTGAATATTCCCGACTACTGTTAGTGCCCTTTGGGCATAGAATGCCCCTTTTAGGGTATAACTTGTTCATTTCGCTTTCTTTCTATTAATTATATGTTTGATAAAAATAATCAGCTTGCCAAGCAAATAACCCACAAAAAAATACTGGGTAATGCCGACAACAAAGAGAAAAATGGCTTGCGGAACAATGGAGTCATTTGTTAAAAAGGGAGACAAAATGAAGCTTCCCAAAATAGGCAGGAGGATAGAGGCGGGCATATGGATAATCATCATTCCCAAAAGCCCTTCCTCAAATATACCGGGCCGCCAATTTAAAAGGCCATAAGCTAAAAACCAAGTCCAAAAAGCCAAATTAAGCAAGGCCACTATTAAACCACTAATTATTGGCAAAGATAATTTTTTCATAGTACCTTGATTATAACCCATCCAGGACGGACAAACAAAATTGCATTTCTTGCCTTAATCAC
>DAOVXE010000094.1 GCA_030636285.1 Candidatus Falkowiibacteriota bacterium
AGCTAGTGCTGAAAGAATTATAATTAAACCGATTATCGCTCCGGTTAAAGCTCTCTTGGCTTTATTTACCTTTTCCGGATCACCATTGCTGGTCATCCACAACCAGCCCGCATACATTATTATAGCGACCGCAATAACTCCGAGAAGGCTTAAAAAATATTTAACGATATTTACAATCAAAACTCTTGGATCAGTTCCGGCCGCTGACTCCAGCCCTAAATTTGAAGCATAATTCAAACCCAAATCAGCTTGCGCCATTACAAAAGCACCAATCAAAAAACTGGAGAGGAATAAAAATAAGAATATAAATTTTTTATAGGAAATATTCATTACTTAAAAAATACCAAATAACAAATTCAAAATAAATTCAAAATTCAAAATTCAAAACAGTTTTGATTATTGACTCACCTTACGCACTTATCACGTAAACAAAGTTATAATTAATGTAATTTAAACAAAAACGAGGATAAGAACAAGTTTTATCTTAGCATTTTTGTTTAAATTACATTAATTATAACTTTTTCTAAGGTAAAAATATTTAGTGCGTAAGGTGAGTTATTAAAATTTTGAATTTGGTGCTTGATGCTTGGTGCTTTATCATTTATGGGCATGTCGGATCCGGCGATACTGTCCCGCTGCAACAACTGGGGTTAGCATCGTCTACGCCAACGCACGCCGGCCCGTCTGATGGTTTGAAACAATTTTGGTTAATATCGCGTACTCCGGAACCGGCTTGCGCGCGATACGAAACCGCTTCAGCCATGTCAGAATGATTGATATAAGCAGTAGTATAATCAACAAAACCGTCATTATTGGAGTCAAAATCCTCTTTGGTTATCCAATAGCCGGTTGATCGGTTGGCAAAATTCCTTAGATTAACATGATAGTGAATTACACTGTCATCATTGCGCCAGGACTCGCTCCGACCGGTCCGCAAACTGCTGGACATCATATATTTATCAAATTGAATCTCAATTAACAGGTCAAGGCCAACATTAGTGTTAGTATTAGCCGGCGTAGTAAGAGTAATAGCGGGCGGAATTGTATCAATCGTATTATTTATCCAAAACGACCAGACAAAATCATCGCCAGCGCCGCTCATTGTGTTCTCGTTCCAGCTTGAACCGGACCCGATCGCGTCGCCGCTCCTATCCCCGTCAAAAGAATTTAAGGCCGCGTCCATAATGCCGTCCAAAGCGCTGAAATCTGATAGCGGATGAAACTCGCCAGCGCCGGTATTATAGCAATGGCCGCTGGTACAATCCGTATAAGGAGATTTGGCATTACAGTTAATACAGGCTTCAAGCGAGGCCGCGTCCAGTTCAATTAAGAGCTCCGAGTCGGCCGGCAAACAATAGATCGGGTCGCCGCAGCCGTTAGCCCCGCATTCGTTATCAGAAATGAACTCCACGGTCCGATATTGATTGGATATTACAAAACTGCCGTTTATACAGTCAGCGCAACCAGCCATGCCAACGCCGGCGCAAGTACCGCTAACGCATCTTACCCTGATTGTATCAAGAACCGCGTCCGCGTCGCCGGAGACGGTAATGGGATTAATTGCTTCATTAAAATTTATTTGAATAGTTGAATTACGCGGTTTATCCAGGAGATCAACCGGTATTACGGTTATACCGGCATCAGCGCCACCAGACATGGGCGTAAAAGCAAAGGCTGTATTGTTGTCGCTTGAAAGGGCAATGCTGTTCCCTGCCGAGCCAAGAGCGCTGGCCGTAATGCTAATAACGTTAGCGGCCACAGTAACGCTAACTTGCACATTAGAACTATTTAGCTGGCTGCTAATATTAGATGCTAAAATATCTACATCAGCATTAAATAAGATCTCATTGCTGGACGGTAAACCACTGGCAATAAAGCGATAATTAGTGCTGCCAACGCGCAAAGCGTCTGATGTGGTGTGGCCGATTATCGGCACATTCCAGGAATTCCCGGTCGCGTAAGCGCCATCACCCAAAACACTTAGAGTAAAACAGCCGGAAAAAGTAACTTGATCAGCATTAAAGGCAGCTGATCCCAAGAGAATTGCTCCATTGCTAAATCTGACCGCGCCGGTCGCGCCGTCAATAACTTCCACTGTAATATCGCCGTCCTGAGTACAGTTGGTATTGACACTGGCATCGGCATCATTCCAGATAGCGGCTGGTGGATTTTTTACCACCCCCCCGGCACCGAGTTGAGCCGGGCGGTAAAATTCGGGCTGTTCGTTTACGACTATTTGGCCCGTGGCCGCAATAGCGCTGGACATCGTGCTCGTATCCGGATCGTCATCCGGCGACGGATAAACACCGCCGGAACGAACAATGGGCGGGGTCAAATCAACTCTGGTACTGACTTCAAACGACCAGGAAAGATAATCAGTGCGGCAAGTGTCAAAAACACCATTGCCGTCTGCATCGGTAATATCATTGGATAAGTACATAGTGTGCCAGATTATTTCCGAAGCCGAACCAAGATAATTATTCGGGACAAAAACAAAGATATTGCCTGCCTGAGTAACTGAAACATCCACTATGTTGGTGTCGCTGCAATTTATCCAAGAAGTACCGTCCCATTCGCAAGAATCGCCCTGATTATTATTAAAAAGCCTTACATTTTCCGGAATAATCGGATCGCCATTGCAAATCGCGGCTCCGCAAATTGTCATCGGATTTACCGGCTCTTTAAAGCTGACAATTATGGAAGTATTGCGCGGCACATCCAGCTGGCCCGGCTCAGGGTAAACGCTCTCCACGGTGCAAGCGCCGATCACGCCCATGCCGCGGCCGATCCCTCCCGGGCGAGGCGATCGGCCAAGAGATCCGCCCAAACCATCACCCAATAAATTAGCTATAAAAGTTACGATCGCGAATGAAGCGACAATAATGATCAAACCCATCACCCCATTGGTTAATGTCTTTTTCGCTTTAGCCAGCCTGTCCGCGCTGCCGCCGCTGGTCATCCATAAATAACCGGCATACATTATTACTGAAACCGCGATTATTCCCAGAAAAGATAATGCGTATTTAATAATCTTTACAATCAAATCGCGCAAATCCCCCTCTCCCTGAGCCAAGCCGATATTAGCCGCGTAATTCATTCCCAGCGCCGGATCCTGGGCCAAACTTACGTTAAAAGATAATAAAAAAACAGCGACGGTTATAATCGACAAAATTATCGCTGTTTTGCTTATTTTATTGAATAACTTAATATTTTTTTGCATGGGGGGATTGAGTAGAAAGTAGAAAGTAGAAAGTAGAAATCTTTTTTAATCTGCTTTCTGTTTTCTAAAAACAATTGACTAATCCACGATTATATAATATTATTATAACATAAATTAGTGAAAAAATACAATTTTTTAATGCAATTATTAACTCACCTTACGCACCAAATATTTTTACCTTGGAAAAAGTTATAATTAATGTAATTTAAAAAATATGATCAAAACAATAAACATTGAAAAAAATTACCAAAAATCAATACTTTACGACTTTATAACTTTAAACTTTTAACTTACTTTATGACCATTCAGCAAATAATTAATAAAGTTAAAAGTAATAATCCTAAAACGGATATTGATCTGCTTAAGCTGGCTTATGATTTTGCTGAAGAGGCCCATGATAAACAAAAACGCCAAACCGGCGAACCCTATATCCAGCACAGCCTTCATACGGCTTTTTTGCTCGCGCAAATAAAAGCGGATATTAATACCGTGATTGCCGGTATTCTCCACGATGTTCCGGAGGACACGGAAAAAACCCTGGAAGACGTAGAAAAAAACTTTGGCGCGGAAATCGCCGGCCTGGTTGAAGGCATTACCAAATTAAGCAAAATCAAATACCGCGGAGTTGAGCGTTATCGCGAAAGCTTAAGAAAAATGTTTCTTGCCATGGCTCGCGACCTGCGCGTTATTTTAATTAAATTTTGCGACCGTCTGCATAATCTGCGCACTCTGGACGCGCTGCCTTTGGAAAAAAGAACCAGAATCGCCAGGGAAACCATGGAGATCTACGCCCCAATTGCGGGACTACTTGGTATTTGGCGTCTCAAGTGGCAAATGGAAGATATCTGTTTTAAATATCTTTACCCGGAAGAATTTAAAAAACTGGAGTATAAGTATGAAGTGGAAAAAAAAGTGGAACGCAATCAATATTCGCAAAAAATTAAAAATATTCTCGGAGCGGCGCTAAAAAAAGAAAAAATAAAATACGAAATTGAAGACCGTTTTAAGCATCTCTATTCAATACATAAGAAAATGCAAAATAA
>DAOVXE010000176.1 GCA_030636285.1 Candidatus Falkowiibacteriota bacterium
CAACGCGATCCTTATTAAGCCCAATCAAGTCGGCACGCTTACCGAAACAATGGCGACAATTAAGCTGGCCCAGAAGCATAATTTAAAAACCATGGCCTCTCATCGCTCAGGCGAGACCTGCGACACCTTTATCGCCGATCTGGCCGTGGCCTCCAATTGCGATTACATCAAGTCAGGTTCATTATCCAGAAGCGAACGCCTGGCTAAATATAATCGGCTAATGGAAATAGAGTTAGAAATAAATGCCAATAAAAAATAAAATAAATTCAAATCTTCCTCTCATCCTCATCATCCTTGACGGGTGGGGTTTGGATAAGCCAAACAAAGGGAATCCGATTAGTTTGGCTAAAACTCCGACATTGGACGGTTTGGCGCGTAAATATCCGAGCGCTAAGCTTAAAGCGCATAGCCAATATGTCGGCTTGCCCAAAAATCAGGTTGGTAATTCTGAAGCCGGACATGTAAATATCGGCGCTGGCAGGATTGTGGAGCAGGATTCAGTTAAAATAAGCAGGGGCATAGTTAACGGCACTTTTTATAAAAATTCCGCTTTTCTTGGCGCGATTCGCCATGTCCGGAAAATGAAATCAAAATTTCATTTAATCGGAATGTTATCAAACAACCAGAGCCCTCATTCTGATCCGGGACATCTTTATGCTTTGTTAAATCTGCTTAAGAAAAGCGAGATTGACAATGTTTATTTGCATATATTTACGGATGGCAGGGATTCGCCAAAATACGCGTCAATGGGTTTGGTTGAAAATTTAGAAAAACGCTTTAACAACAACGAGAGAATCGCGACAATAATGGGGCGATTTTATGCCATGGACAGAAAGAAAAAATGGAAGCGGACTGAGATGGCTTACAATGCCCTGGTTCATGGCAAGGGCCGCCCGGCTTTAAGCGCGCCGGAAGCGATTACCCAAGCCTATAACCGCGGCGAAAGCGATGAGTTTATTGAGCCCTATATAATAAAACAGCCGATGAAGATAAATACCCGGATTGAAAGCAGCGACAGTGTGATATTTTTTAATCTGCGCTCGGATCGCGGCCGGCAATTAACCAAGGCTTTTGTACAGAATGATTTTAACAAAATGAATCCGGGCGCTTTTAAGCGCGGCAGAAAACTTGACCACGTTTATTTTATTGCCATGACCGATTTTGGCCCGGACCTGGACGATGTTTTAACCGCTTATCCAAGCATTGATTTGAAAAATACTTTGCCGACGCAGTTAAAGGATTTAAAACAGCTGTATCTTGCCGAAACTGAAAAGTACGCCCATGTTACTTTCTTTTTTAACGGCGGCTATACCGGCACTGTTGCCGGAGAAGATCAGATTATGGTCCCGTCGCCGGACATCAAGTCATATGATGAAATTCCCGGCATGAGCTCTGATAAGTTAACTAATCAGGTAATTAAAAACTTACGCTTAAAAAAGAAAAATAATTGGAAGTATGATTTTACAATGCTTAACTTCGCGGCTCCGGATATGATCGGGCATACCGGCAACTTGAAAGCGGCTATTGCAACTTGCCAAATAATTGATAAGTGCGTTAAAAGGATAGTCAGAGCGTATTTAAACGTTAATGGCACGGTGGTAATAACAGCCGACCATGGCAATATTGAGAAAATGATCAATCTGGAAACAAATGAAATATATACCGAGCATACCACCAATTTGGTGCCGTTTATTATTGTTAATAGAAAGCTTAAAAATAAAATAAAATTAAAATCCAAAGGCATATTAAGTGATATTGCCCCTACCATACTTAAGCTGGTTGGTTATAAAAAACCCAAAGAGATGAAGCGTTCGGCGCTTTATTAAAATGCATGGTTTATTTTGTTAAAATTAATGACTAAAATAAGTAAAACATCTCTCATAGTAATTTGTATATTAGATGGCTGGGGGATCGCGCCGGCCGGCATTGGCAATGCGATTAGCCAGGCCAACACTGATAATTTTGATAAATTAATTTCTGATTATCCGGTTTGTACGCTTAAGGCCGCCGGACCGGCTATTGGCTTATCAAAAAATCAGGCAGGCAATTGCGAGGCCGGGCATTACTGTCTGGGAACAGGCAGAAAGTGGCCCATGAGTACGGCAAATAACATTAACAATACTTTGAGCCAGCAGCTTGCTCGAGCCGGATATAAATTAAGTTTTATATCCGACTCTGAGAAGATCGCGCATATTGCGTATTTTTTTAACAGCGGTGATGATAAACCGGCTAAAGATGCTGAAATAATAATTACATCCGATCCAAGCGTGGATAATTATATGGACGCTCCGGCCATGGCATCATACGATGTTTTTAAATCAGCCAAAAAGGCTATTAAACAAAGAGGGCAAAACGCCGTAATAATAAATTTTTCCAATTTGGATCTTGTCGCGCGCGTTGGTTCGCTTGAAACGGCTGTAAAAGCCGTTGAGATAATTGATAATTTAATTGGAGAATTAGCCGGCCTGGTAAGCGACAAAAAGGGGATATTGGCAATAACGGCTGATCATGGGAATGCAGAAGCCATGATCGATCCGGCCACGGCCGCGGTGAATAACGAATGTACTAACAATTCGGTCCCGTTTATTATAGCGGATCATGAGTTATTAGGCCGGAACATCGGCTGGCAGGACGCGGCTGGCAATGATTTAAGCGTACTAAGGCCAATTGGCAGTCTGCTTGATTTTACTCCAACGATTTTACATATATTAAATATTCCAAAGCCCAAAGAAATAACAGGCAAGAGTTTATTATAAACTCATGTTACGCACTTATCACGTAAATAAAGTTATA
>DAOVXE010000119.1 GCA_030636285.1 Candidatus Falkowiibacteriota bacterium
AATAACTGTTTTTGCCAGCGCGGTTGACTTTCAGGGAGGCACTGAAAACGGCTCGGTTCAATTTATACCAACAGAGGAATTGGAGGGAATTAAGGAGCATTTATTAAGCGAATGGCTGGTTCTGCCTGAACAAGGAATAAAAATCGCTCCGTTTCAGAGTGAAAATATTGAGTTTATAATTGATGTTCCGGAAACCGCCGAACCGGGCGGGCATTATGCGGCAATTTTGATCGGCACGGCTCCGCCGGTTGATGAATTTTCCGGAGCGACTATAAAGGTAGCTTCTTTGCTTGGATCTTTAATAATGCTTAACGTAAGCGGCGAAGTAGTGGAACAAGGACAAATCCGGGAGTTTTCAACCGATAAAAACGTGTATAGTGAAGCCAAGGTTGACTTTACGGTTCGTTTTCAAAATCAGGGAAATGTTCATATCCAGCCCCAGGGAGAGATACGGATATATGATATGCGGGGCAATCAAAAAGGAATAATAAGCATAAATCATAAGACTGAATTCGGCAACGTGCTGCCCGGCGATATTCGGCGCTGGGAATATGCCTGGGATGACGATATCGGGATACTTGACATGGGCCGGTATAAGGCGGATTTGATCCTTGGCTATGGCGAAAGAGCCAGAGAAACCGTTAGCCAGCCTCTTTATTTTTGGATAATTTTGTTTAAGCCGCTGATCTTGATTTTTTCATTAATAATTTTTTTTGTTTTGGGAACAGTTATTTTTGTCCGCCGCTCAATAAGAAAGGCCATTAAAGAAACGCGCGGCTTAGCCAACCTGGTATCGCCGGACGTAAGCGCTTCAAAAAAAATAGTAACCGCGGCGCCTAAGAAAAACGAAAAGGATAGCGGAATAATAAATTTAAAAAAGTTGAAGTAAAAATAATTGCGGGAGTAGAGTAAGGCAAAACCAATTATGGCTAAATTTATTGGGAAAAAAGAAATTATAGTAATGATCAGCGCGGTGATTTTGACCACAGCCGGAATCAAAGCCAGTGATAGTTTTTTTAATTCGGCTGATAAAGCAATAACCCCGGATGGGAAATGCCCTGTTTATATGGTACATGTTGTTTCCGCAAGCGGTGATTTTTGCATTGATCAGTATGAAGCCAGCCCCGGAGATGATTGTTCATACCAAAATCCCGGAGGCCAGAATGAAACCAGAATTAATCTTGACTCTGGCAAATGCCAGCCGATTTCCAAGCCAAACCGCGTACCGTGGCGCTATATTTCCCAGGATCAGGCGGTTTTGGCCTGCGCCAAAGCAGGCAAGCGTTTGCCCACGAACGAAGAGTGGTTTGCGGCCGCTTTGGGCACGCCGGACAAGATCAATAGCTGGACTAATGATGATTGCCAGGTGAATAATAACTGGGAAGAACAGCCGGGCAAAGGAGGCAGCGGCATAAATTGCCGGTCCGCGGCCGGAGCCTTTGATATGGTCGGCAATGTCTGGGAATGGGTTAGCGGCGCGGTCAATAACGGGCAATTTGAAGGGCAGGAATTGCCGGAAGCAGGTTTTATCGACAGCACTGGCGGAAATAGCCTGCCTGCTCTTACTAACAAAGAAAGCCCTAACGAAAATTATTATTATGATTATTTTTTTATCAAGCGTAACGGAGTGCGCGGCATGGCCAGGGGAGGGTATTGGGATAATAAATCCGATGCCGGGCAATATTCCGTTTATGTAGTTTCACCCCCTTCCGGGGTCGGCCAAGGCACCGGATTCAGGTGTGTCAAATAGTATGATTAAACCAGCTATAAAATTTATTCATCATTTACGAATTCTTTTCTTTATGATGATCGTGATGTCTTTTTTGTATATCGCGAATTTAAATCCCATTGATATTAGCGTATTTTTAGGATCCAGGATTGGTTCAGCCGTGGGATTGAATGTAAGCGTGCCGGAAAATCCTTTTAATAAATTAGCTATGCAGCTGGAGGAAAAAGAGGAACGTTTGAACGAGCGTGAAAAGAATTTAGATGATCGGGCCGAGGCGCTGGGTGTGGGAGATAATATTGGCTTATGGTTAATGATCATAGCTTTTGGCATTGGCGCTTTATTTGTATTATTGCTTCTAAATTTTTATCTGGATATTAGACAACGGCGGCTTAAGAAAAGGCAGTCGGAAGATGTTAAAAATTAAACTCACTTATTTTAATGTCAACACAAAAGTCCACAATCTGTTTATTGCTGTTTTTTTGGCTTGTCGGTTCTTTATTAGCCTTGCCAAATATCAGCCGGGCAATGTCGCAGCTGAGTGATACAGTGTCCACTTCCTGGCCCAGTTATCCGTCAAATCATACAATAATACTAAAAGTTCATGACCATATTCCGCCAGGCAGCCAAATAGTGATCACTCCTGAGACAACTGATTTTTCCGTACTGGCCGGTTTTGATTACCAAGCTTTTGATCTGGCTACTTCAAGTTCTAAATTGGGCCCTTATACGGACAGGGACCTGGGAGCTACAAGCACGGCCATGGAAGACGGCGTGGCCATAGCCGTGTCTGGCGCCGGCACCAGCACCTTAAATCAAATTACAATTACTCTTAATTCCAGTACAGGGATCAATAGCAATGAATTTATCCGTTTGGAGATCGGCGCTAACGCGCTTTACGGCACTACCAGTCTGGATCAGATCCTTAACGCGACAACCACGGGTTCGCAGCTAATAAAAATAGAAATATTAGACAGTAATGGCCAACTGATTGATCAAGGTGAAGTGGTGATCGTAATGGTTAATCCGGTTTTAATGACCAATTCGCAGGCCAAAGTAAGATCTAACGGACAGCCGACCGGAGTGCTGCAATACGGCACAACTCAGACTTTAATGAATTTAACAACTAATTATTACGCTGATTGCCGCTATTCAATGGCTTCCGGCACTTTGTACGCGGATATGGCCAATGATTTTGCTTTTACCGGAGTTTACTATCACTCAGTAATTATTAGCGGATTGGTAGACGGCCAATTTTATACATATTATATTCGCTGCCGCGACGCGTATAATGTTGACGATACTACGGATTATATCATTCAGTTTGAAATATCCGGGGCAGAAGGCGAGGGGGGCGATGAGTCCGGCGATCCGGGTTCAGGCGGCTCGGGCGGCGGCTCGGGCGGCGGCTTGGGTTCGGACATAGGTCCGGGACTTGGCGAATATTTGCCTTATCCGCCGGAGCCGGGTTTGCCAGGAGTGGTTCTGACCGGTTGGGCTTTCCCTGATAGCGAGGTAACAATACTTAAAGACGGCATTGAGCAGGGCAAAGCCTTAACTAACAGCCAGGCGGAGTTTGGAGCATTTTTAGAGGAATTAAATCAGGGAATATATACTTTTAGCCTGTGGGGAGCTGATCCGGCCGCGCGAAAGTCCAGCACTTATTCCACTACCTTTTGGATTGACGAAGGCACGCAAACAACCGTATCAGATATAATTTTATCTCCAAGCATAGCTCTGGCTAATACCGAGTTTAACAGCGGTGAAACCATGGAAGTATTCGGTTATTCAGTGCCTGGCGAAATTGTTGAAGCCTGGCTTTATGCTAAGGGCGAAACAAATTTAAACGAAGAAAACGCGGAGATCAAAGAAGTGGTGGTTAGAAGCGACGGCAAATGGAATATTTATTTTAATACAACCGGAATGAACAACGGCCAATACCAGGTTAAAGCCAAAACAAAAATTGA
>DAOVXE010000069.1 GCA_030636285.1 Candidatus Falkowiibacteriota bacterium
ATTTAATAAATCAAACATAAAATTCAAAGTATATGAAAAATTTAGTTAAAAATTTTGTAATATTTTTCGCGGTATTTTTGCTTATCGCGGCTTTATTCAGCGCCTACGGCAACGGCTCAAAGGAGAGCGAGAAGGTTGGTATTGAGCAGCTGATATGGCAGATTGAAAATGAAGAGGTTGAGCGGATCGTGGTTAAGGGGCCGGAACTTATTGTAACGCTAAGAAACGGAACCGAGCAATTGGTAAAAAAAGAAATTGGCGAAACTCTGTCCGACCTGCTTAGCAATTACGGCGTTGAGAAAGAAAAGATTACGAAAATGAAAATTGAAGTCAAGGAAAACGAAGGTTTAAGTTTTTGGCTGGGATCTATTTTGCCGTTTCTTTTGCCATTTTTGTTGATCGGGGCGGTAATTTATTTTATGATGAGAAGCGTGCAAGGAGCAAATTCCAGGGCCATGATGTTTGGCCAGACGCAAACCAAAGAAATTAATCCGGACCGAAAAGACAAAGTAACATTCAAGGATGTGGCCGGAGTAAAAGAAGCAAAAGAAGAGCTAATGGAAGTGGTTGAGTTTCTTCGGCAGCCGCGCAAGTTCCAGGAGCTGGGAGCGCGGACGCCAAAAGGCGTGCTTCTGCTCGGCGGTCCGGGGACTGGTAAAACTTTGCTTGCCAGAGCGGTATCCGGCGAGGCTAATGTGCCGTTTTTTCATATTTCCGGCTCAGAGTTTGTTGAGATGTTTGTCGGAGTCGGCGCTTCGCGGGTACGGGATCTCTTTAAAAAAGCCAAAAAAAGCGCTCCATGCATACTTTTTATTGACGAGATTGACGCTGTCGGCCGCAGGCGGGGCGCTGGCCTGGGCGGTTCGCATGATGAGCGGGAGCAAACTTTGAACCAGATCCTGGTGGAAATGGACGGTTTTGATCCGACTACGAATATTATTGTAATGGCGGCCACTAACCGGCCGGACGTATTAGATCCGGCTTTGCTCCGCCCGGGAAGATTTGACCGGCAAATAATGCTGGATAATCCGGACATAGCCGATCGGGAGGCGATCCTGAAGATCCATGCCCGCAAAAAGCCTTTAGCCAAGGAAGTAAGCCTTAGGAAAGTGGCGGAACGCACGCCGGGTTTTAGCGGCGCTGATCTGGCTAATCTTCTTAACGAAGGGGCGATATTGGCAGCCAGGCGCAATAAAAAGATAATTAATATGGACGAGCTTTATGAAGCTATAGAAAAAGTAATGCTCGGGCCGGAAAGAAAATCCCGGGTTATCACCGAGAAAGAAAAAAAGATAACCGCCTACCATGAGGCCGGCCACGCGCTGGTCGCGCATTTCTTGTCCCACACCGACCCGATTCATAAAATATCCATTATCGCTCGCGGACAAGCCGGCGGCTATACTCTTAAAATGCCGACCGAAGATAAGCATATGCACACTAAAACCGAGTATCTGGAAGAGATCGCCATATTGCTTGGCGGGTATTTAACCGAAAAAATAATTTTTAATGAAATTACTACCGGGGCAACCTCTGATCTTAGGCGAGCCACCAGCATAGCCAGGCGCTTGATTACCGACTATGGCATGTCAGAGAAGCTGGGTCCCCGCACTTATGGCAATAAAGATGAAATGATTTTTCTTGGGCGGGAAATTACCGAACAACGCGATTATAGCGAGAAAACAGCCGAACAAATTGATGAGGAAATAAACGCTTTTATTTCCCGTGCCGGTGAGATGGCTAAAGAGATCATAAGAACTAAACATGATATTTTGGAAAAAATTGTTAAAGAATTATTAACTAAAGAAACTATTGAGCGGGAACGGTTTGAGGAATTAGTGGGCAAGAAAGAGAAATAAATTTAATTGTATAGTTAGAATATTTTATTAGGCCGGGCATTAACGCCCGGCCTAATTTTTATTATAACTGCTCACTGGACATACAAAGTATTAAAAAACACTGTCATTCTGAACGTAGCGTAGCGAAGTGAAGAATCTCGAGAATATCATAAGACGCTAAATTCAACGGGATTCTTCGCTGTCGCTCAGAATGACAGTGAGCAGTTACTTTTTATTTTCTTGCTCCCTGATAGTTTTTTATGTTATAATAAGCATAAGATATTTATTATTAAAAAGAGGTAATTATATGACTCTTTATCGTGATATTTTGGGCCAGTCCCTAAAGAGCGTCTGGCGCAATAAATACTTATGGTTTTTCGGCCTTTTTGCCGCTTTACTCGGTAATGCCGGAGAATTTGAGTTATTATTCCGCGGTTTTAACGGCAAAACAGGAACATTTTTCCCCGGCCTTGAGCGCTTGGGCGAAACCGGGATTTTCAGCCTGCAAATATTCAAAAGCCTGGCCCAACTTTCCCGGCAAGATCCTTTTAGCTTGTTTTTGGCTCTGGGAGTGCTTTTATTAATAATATTGGTCAGCTTATTTTTATTATGGATGTCTGTTACTTCGCAAGTTGCCTTGGTCCATAGCGCCGGAAAAATTCGCGCCAACAAGAATCACAATTTTAAAGAGAGTTTAAATGTTGGAATAAAAAAGTTTTGGCCCGTATTCGGACTTAACATTATTTTTAAAATTGCCGTGTATACTTTGTTTATCGCATTAAGTCTGCCGATTATAAGCTCGCTGGGTAAAGTTGACTTTGCTTTAAGCAGTTCGCTGTATATTGTGTCATTTGTGCTTTTTATTCCCGTGTCAATGATATTTTCTTTTATAATTAAATACGCGATTGCATTTGTGGTTATAAAAGAAGCCGGGTTTTTGCAAGCAATCAAACAAGGCTGGAAGCTGTTTGTAAAAAATTGGCTGGTCAGTCTGGAAATGGCGTTTTTATTATTTTTTATTAATTTTTTGGTCGGCGCGGCTTTGATATTGATTTTTTTAATTGTTTCAATCCCGCTTTTCTTCATGGCTCTGGTATTTGCCAAACTTTCGTTCCTGTTTAATTTTTGGGCAATGGTCATGATCGCCACGATGATTTATATTATTTTTATTGTTTTAACCGGTTCGTTCTTATCCGCTTTTCAGGTAACATCCTGGACTAGTTTGTTTGTTGAATTAGTCAGCCGAGGCGGAGTCAGCAAATTAGTCAGAGTATTTGGGAAGGAATAGTAAAAAGTTGTATTTTTGATATTTAGGATTAAAAATTGTTTTAAGTTTTTAGGTTAATAGAATAAATTTTTTGATAACAGATAGCAGATAGCAGAATGCGAATTATATTTTTAATTCCATTATCTGTTATCTGTTATCTGTTTTCTGTTTTCTGTTATTTATGACTGATGACTTACAATCTATTGAAGATCTAATAATGTCTTCCCGCGGAGACAAGGTGGGTGATGATCAGAGCGCGCAAGCTAAAT
The DNA here is from genome assembly GCA_030636285.1 of Candidatus Falkowiibacteriota bacterium. Next base: position 3,372 of record DAOVXE010000069.1, read on the forward strand.
TTAAAGCTAAGCAGAAAGAGATCAAAACCAAAGAAATGGAACGCAGTATTCAGGCGCGGGCGCGGGATATGGGCATACCGTATATTTGTTTATTCGGCTTTCCGATCAGCCCGGAAGCTCTTGTTTTAATTCCGGAAGAAAGAGCTAAACAGCTTAATGTGGTATGTTTTTTTTATGATGGCAAAAATGTCCGCCTTGGCGCCATTCGCCCGGAATTACCGGAGATAAAAGCGATTGCCGTGAGCCTGCGGGAGAAACAGCATAGCCAGGTGGAAATTTATTTAATTTCAAGTAATAGCCTGCTTTATGCTTTTAAACAATATCGCTCCATTCCCAAGATCCGTAATGTAAGCAGAGGCGTTGAATTAACAGAAGCTGATCTTAATAGGTTTAGTGAAAATTTTTCCAGCTTTAAGGATCTGCAGGCCGAAGTTGACAAAGCCCGGGTTACTGATATTGTTACCTTGATCATGTCCGCGTCTGTAAAAACCAATTCTTCCGATATCCACATTGAAGCTGAAGAAAAAAGCATAAAAATACGCTTTCGGATTGACGGCGTTCTTCACGACGCGGCCGAAATTGATAAAGAATTGTGGAAAAAGATCATTTCCCGTATGAAGAGCCTGGCCAAGGTAAAAATAAATATTGATGATAAGCCGCAAGACGGACGGATGTCCATTAATATGAAAAATGATCGTATTGATATTCGCGCTTCTTTTTTACCTACCAATTATGGCGAAAGCGTGGTTATGCGCCTGCTCCGTTCCAGTACGGCCGGGCTTGCTTTTGAGCAGCTTGGCATTAAGGACCATGCTTATGAACAGCTGAAAAAGGAGGTGGAACGGCCCAATGGCATGATAATAACCACCGGGCCGACCGGCAGCGGTAAAACCACCACGCTTTACGCGATATTAAAAAAATTAAATAATCAGGAAACAAAGATTATAACTATTGAAGATCCGATTGAATATCAGCTTGAGGGCGTTAATCAGTCGCAGACCAGTGAAAAATATACTTTTTCCCAGGGTCTTAGGTCAATCGTCCGCCAGGATCCGGACGTTGTTATGGTCGGGGAGATCCGTGATTTGGAAACAGCCGAGATCGCTATTCAGGCGGCTCTTACCGGACACTTGGTATTGTCAACCATTCATACTAATGACGCGGCCGGAACCGTGCCTCGTTTTTTGTCCATGGGCGCGAAGCCGTTTCTTTTGGCTCCGGCACTTAACGCGATAATCGGACAGCGCCTGGTCAGGCGAATTTGTGATAAGTGCAAGGTTGAAGCTGAAGTTGAGCCAAAAAAAATAGAAAAAGTGATGGGTATTTTGGAGAGTCTAAAAGATTACAATAAAAAGAAAATTGATTTTAATAATTTACGCTTTTTTAAGGGAAACGGCTGCGAGGCCTGCCAGGGGATTGGCTACAAAGGGCGTATCGGCATTTACGAGATTATGGTATTAAACGAAGAGCTTGAAAAATTAATTCTCTCCGGCAAAGCCAGTGAATATGACATGCGCAATGCCGGAGTAAAAGCCGGGATGATAACCATGGTGCAAGACGGCGTAC
>DAOVXE010000007.1 GCA_030636285.1 Candidatus Falkowiibacteriota bacterium
GACTGTTGTTTACTCCTGCTAATAAAACTTGCGCTTCATTATAGTCTCCTTCAGTAACGGTTTTGTAGCCCGGACTTGATTTTGACAGCTGATCTTTGGCATCCTCATCGGTTAGCACCCGATTAATAGCGTCAAGCGCGTTATTTGCAATGGTATTTTTTTCTTCAGCGGTTGTAAGCGCGGTTTCAATCGCGTCATCCAGCGCGTTCTGATAGGTAGCGGAGGTGTTGCTGAGATTTGTCTTCGCTGTGGCAACTGCTTGCTCGGTCGGGGTGAGATTAGAGCTTAGCGGAGACACAAGGTCGGCTAAAGTTTTTTTTGCCTGCCTGATAGACTCATCAACAGAACTCCTGGTTTTTTCCAATTCTATTTTTGTTGATTCATAAGCTGCTTTTGCCTGAGCCTGACCGGCTCGGACCACGGTAATGTCCTGACTGGTCGCGCCGGCTAATAATTTATTCAAATTTTCACGGGCTACTTGCAGATTCGCTTCGGCTTCCTGTTTTTTAATATCCAAATCCTTATGCTCCAACTCAGCCAACAGCTGGCCCTTAAGTACCGTATCGCCAATCTTTATTAAAATTTGGGCGATTCTGCCGGAATTTAAAAAATTCAAATCAATTTCCTTGTCCGCTTTAACCGTGCCGGTTTCGGAAACTGTCTGAATAATATCGCCAAGCTCAGCCTTAGCGGTCTTATATGTTACGTCTTCAGATCCGCCCGAAAAGGCCAGTACGGCGATAATGCCGACAACGGCGATAATAACTAATACTATAATTGCTTTTTTTATAGACATATATTTATTAGACTTGAGTGCGCAATTTTTTTATTTTATCCCGATTATTAATTATTTTTTTCACTTTAGCGACAAATTCATCAATATTAAGCTCTGATTTGATAAAATAATATTCCGCGCCCATACTTTGACAGCGTTCTTTTATCTCCTTGTCAGTATAATTTGTAAAAATAAATATGGGAATATTATTGGTTTGCGTGTCGGCTTTAATTGATCTTAGCAATTCAAAAGCTTCAATATCCGGCAAAATCAAATCAAGCACGATCGCGACCGGAAGAGCTAATTTGATCTGCTCAAGGGCTGTATTTATAGTACCGGTTCCATTATGAATAGCGGTTTCAAAACCATCAACCCTAAATTTGGCCTGTAAACCATAAAGCAGAGCCGCGTCATCTTCAATAATAAAGATTTTTTTCGCCATTACTTAAAAAATTACTAATAATAATTCCGTTTATTACTAATATTATAGCACAAGCGACCTATTTAAACAAAGTAAAAAAGGGTAACTGCCACTGGACATACAAAGTATAAAAAACACTGTCATTCTGAACGAAGCGAAGCGCAGTGAAGAATCTCGAGAATATCATAAAGACGCTAAATTCGACGGGATTCTTCGCTGTCGCTCAGAATGACAGTGAGCAATTACAAAAAAGGCAGGCCAGGGCTTTAGGCGAATTTTCTGATCACTCCTTTGACAATTCCCTGAATCAGCGGATCCTTAACATAGATCGGCTCCATGCTTGAATTAGCCGGCTGCAAACGAATACGGTTGGTTTCGCGGTAAAACTTCTTAAGCGTGGCATAAGCATTATTCAAAAGCGCCACGACCACGTCCCCGCTCTTGGGCGAGGGATTGCGCTCAACTATCACAAAATCACCGTCAAGAATCCCGTCTTCAATCATTGATTCGCCCTTTACTTTAAGAACATAAGAATTAGCCTGATCCGTTACCAGATCAGCCGGCACAACAATAGTTTCATTCTCCTCAATCGCCTCTATCGGTTCACCGGCAGTAATCAGACCGGCCAAAGGCAAGGCTAAGGCCTCTTGCCAGTTTACTTTAACCGGATTTAACTCAATTGAGCGCGCCTCATTAAATGACTTTTTTAAAAAGCCTTTGGACTTAAGATTCTCAAGATGGGCATGCACGGTTGCCGGGCTGGATAAATCAAAGTGATCGCCAATTTCCCTTAAAGAAGGGGCAAAGCCATGTTCGCGGGTAAAATCGTTTATAAAATCCAAAATTTCCCGCTGGCGTTTGGTTAAATTTTTTCCCATATGTTTATAAATTATTTAATTATTTAATTTTTTGACCGGCCCGCCTAAAGCATGATGTTTAACAGCCTAAAGGCAGGCTGGGAATTTTGTTTTTATGGATATTTTTTTATATTTATCCACATGTTCAATGAACTATACATCTATTATACACGAACAAAAAACGAAAGTCAAATAAATAACATATCATCTTGCATTAGACAAGACTAGATAACTGCTCACTGGACATGCAAAGTATTTAAAAAACACTGTCATTCTGAACGTAGCGTAGCGAAGTGAAGAATCTCGAGAATATCATAAGAGGCTAAATTCAACGGGATTCTTCGCTATCGCTCAGAATGACAGTGAGCAACTATTGCTAAAAATATACTTTTGTGGTAATGTAAATATCGTATTATAAGTAAATAGACCCGCTGCATAATAAGTTTTGTAACGAAATTTTCAGATTTTGAGGAAATTTTTCTAAAAAATTTTTTGCTTATGCTACAGCATAGGCCAATAATTTTTTAGGAAAATTTACACCCGTCAAGCGAGTACAGGCCAAAATATGGAAATTGCAGTAAAAAATTATTATGCAGTGGGTCTAATAAATTAAAATCCAAGGACTATGAAAAAAGATATCCATCCAAAATATTACGAAAAGGCTAAGGTAATTTGCGTTTGTGGAAACAATTTTACCACCGGCTCAACGCAAGCTGAGATCAAAACTGAGCTTTGTTCAATGTGCCATCCTTTCTATACCGGCAAGCAAAAGCTGGTTGATACTGCCCGCCGGGTTGAGAAATTTGAGGCTAAAGTTAAAGTTAAAGATCAGGTTGCTAAAACCAGAAAAGGCAAGGCTGTTAAACGAGCCGCCAAAGACGCTACTCGGGCCAAGCGGACAGTAAAAGTCAGCATGAAAGACTTGGAAGCCAAAGCGAAAAAAGGGAAATAAATATTATATTTAATACATACCGTCTTTGATAGTGGTATGTATTTTTTATTAAATACTTATCTTTTTAAAACTATTATAGACGACAGACAGCAGACAACAGAATCCCGAGTACTCGGGACTGCCGTCTGCTGTCTGTCGTCTATTGTCTAACCAATGTACGAAAAAATTAAAAAAGAATTTATTGAAATTGAAAACCGGCTTAGTGAGTTTGGTATTATTAACAACCCTGAAAAACTGGCAAAGGTTTCAAAGCGCCATGCCGAACTGCGCGGCTTGATCGCTTTAATTAAAGAGTATGATAATATTGAACAGCAAATTAAAGGGAATATTGATATTATTAACAGCGAAAAAGACAGCGAGCTTGTGGAAATGGCAAAGGCCGAGCAGGGTGAATTAGAGATTAAACTCTCCGGCCTTAAAAAGCAAATTGATCTGGAGCTTAAGCCAAGCGACCCTTTGGACGTAAAAAATATAATTATGGAGATCCGGGCCGGTACCGGCGGGGATGAATCAGCGCTATTCGCGGCTGATCTGTTCCGTATGTATTCGCATTACGCAGAAAATAAAAATTGGAAAATAGATATTTTAAATACCAGTCATATCGGCATTGGCGGACTAAAGGAAATTATTTTTGAAGTTAAAGGAAAAAATGTTTATAAAGACCTTAAATACGAAGCCGGCACTCACCGGGTTCAGCGCGTTCCGGAAACCGAAAAACAGGGGCGCATCCATACTTCGGCCGTAACTGTGGCGGTTCTGCCCGAAGCCGAGGAAACAGATATGGAAATTAAAAACGAGGATATCCGAATTGACGTTTATTCCGCTTCCGGACCGGGCGGACAAAGCGTGAATACGTCTAATTCCGCCATCCGCGTAACCCATCTGGCAACCGGGGTTATAGCGCAATGCCAGGATCAAAAATCCCAACAACAAAATAAAGAAAAAGCTATGCAGGTGCTGCGCTCCCGGGTTATGGCCAAAGTAGAAGAAGAGAAAGCCGCTAAAGAAGCAAAAGCGCGGAAAGAGCAGGTAGGGTCTGGCGATCGCAGTGAAAAAATCCGCACTTACAACTTTCCGCAAGATCGCATTACTGATCATAGAATAAAAAAATCCTGGCATTCTATTGACAGGATCATGGATGGCGGTATTGATATGATTATTGAGGAATTAAAAAGGGCCGCGCAGTAAGCAATAAACCGGGCGGCCTTTATACTATCTCTTTTTTTATTAGTAGCCATATACTTGTATTGCTAATGGATACTTTCCTTTTTCAATTGATTCTTTACTTTCAGGAATGTATGGATATTTCCTCTTATCTTTAATCCCTGCTGAAACATAACAGGGACGTAATAACTCGTTTATTTCTAAACGTTCCACGCAACTCTGAAAAAAATCAAAAAAAAGTTCTTCATTTTCGTATTCAGTGCCATGTAATAGCACTATCAATTTTTTTAATAATTTTTTTTCTTCTTTACTAAACACAATATAATAACATACTGTCCTTCGTGTGTGTCTTTTAAAAATTTTCTCAATTATTGACGGAAGATCTGTATTTCCGTCAAATTCACATTCTTTTTCTTTCCTGCAACGGTTTTCATATACGAATATGGTATACATTAGCCACCTCCATTTTTATTGTTGCTATAAGAACAAAAATATTCCTCCTAAAATTTATGTTACCTTAACACTCTTATGACAATAAATCAAGCCTTAATAGAATCTGCGCGAAAATTGCAAAAAAACAAAATTCCAACCCCGCGCTTAGACGCGGATCTTTTATTGTCTTTCATTTTAAAAAAATCAAGAGAATGGATGTTGGCTCGGCCAAAATTTAAGCTAACAAAATTTCAAATATTTAAAATCAATCGTTTAACGCGCAGAAGAATAAAGAACGTGCCATTGGCTTATTTGGTTAAAGAAAAGGAATTTTATGGATTAAAATTTAAAGTGAATAAACACGTATTAGTGCCGCGGCCGGAAACGGAAATGATGGTGGATGTCATCTCGCAACTCATAACTCATAACTCACAACCCACAACAATAGTAGATGTTGGCACCGGAAGTGGATGTATTGTCATTACGCTGGCTAAAAAAATAAAATATGGAAAATTTATTGCTACTGACATTTCTAAAAAAGCACTGAGGGTCGCGAAAGAAAATGCTAAATTTCATAATCTCCATAATATAAAATTTCTTCAGGGTAATTTGTTATCCCCCATTATAAACGAGTTACGAGTTACGAGTTATAAGTTACGAGTCGTGATTACCGCTAATTTGCCGTATTTAACGCCAATACAGCTAAAAAACTCCCCCACTATCCAGACAGAGCCTAAAAACGCCCTTTTGGGCGGCTCTGACGGGCTTAAATATTATCGCGAATTGTTCTCGCAGTTAAAAACTTTAAAAAATAAAAAAATAACAGTGCTTTGCGAAATTGATGCCGAACAGAGCGGCCCAATCTCTAAACTGATAAAAGAAAAATTACCAAAATATAAATTTCAAATAAAAAAAGACCTGCGCGGCCATGATAGATTGGTAATAATTAAGCTATTATCCGATACAAATTTTTAATTCGCTCCCTAGGGCCTCCGCGACTTTATTTAACAAATTCACAGTAAAATTTTGCTGTCCGCTTTCAATTCTGGCGACATTGCTCTGAGTAGTATGAATTTTTTTAGCTAATTCCAATTGGCTCATTTTTGCTTTCTTCCGTAACTTAATAATCTGATAAGCTATTTCCAGTTGCTTGCCATATTCATCATAATGTCTTTTTAACTTTTTATCTTTTAATTTATTATCTAAATACGCCTGAAAATCAGTCGCTTTAATTATTTCGTTTTTCTTATTCATATAAATATAAATTATTTACCGCATCCTTGCGATTATTTTCCGCTTTAACTATTTCTCTCTTCGGAGTTTTGGGAGTTTTCTTTAAAAAAGCATGCAATAAAATAATTGTTTTATGTATAAAAGTAAAATAAAAAATTCTGTGACGATTATGAGAAAAATCTATTCTTAATTCTCTTACTTTGCCTTTAATATGCTTTGCGTATGGCTCATCTAAATACCCTTTATTTTCTCTTAAAAATTCTATAAATCTTAAAATTTTCGCTTTATTTTTATTATCCAATTTTTCAATATATTCTAAAACCGGCTCTTTTCCGTTTTGGCTATTTTTATAAAATTTCACTTTATATTCTTTCATATTAAATATATCATATATGAGATATTTGTCAACAATTGCTTATTTTATTAAATTTGTTGCCTAATACGTTACTTCAGTTCCCGGGCTTACTACTTGTATCCAGGTCGTTCCCCTGTTATAAAAAAACTCATTATTATCATTATCATAGAATCTGGCGCGCGCGGTCGCGCTCTTTTTTTGCCAAATTCCGTCCGCGCATTTGCCGTCCATGCAGACCATTGCCGTGCCGGTGCCGATATGGTCCAGTTCAATGCGCAAAAGCTCATCAATTTCACGCCTGGCGATCCGCTGGATAATTACGTTTTTGGCTTTTATTGTTTTATTGTCAACGTCCCGGTGTGGCTCTCCTGCTAAAAAACGTTCGTAATTATTACTATTTTGATCATACTGCCAACGCACGCGATAATAGGCCGAGGGATGGCTTATCGCAATAGTTGAAGTAGCAGGCCGGGATTTTATATTCTCATCGTCTTTAAACTGCCAGCTAAAATATTTACCTTCTGTTAATCCCTTGTTTTCCAGATATTCATCAAGCTTCTCGCTTGAAGTATAAACGTTATGCGGCGGCGCTTGTTGTTGGCCGCGCCAAAAATAGCTGCCATTATAGAATTCATTTATATGAAGAACGTTTTCCTTTTTCATTTTAACCAAAGCCTCAGGACTGCCGCCCACATGGGCGTAGAGGGCGGAAAATTCCCGGGCCCAATCAACATAGTAAGGCCGGGCGGAACGGATTGGCCCGATCTTGCCAAGCAACTCCGCGGAAGCGTAAAACGCCAAATAACGGCTAATTCCGCCCTCCACGGCCGCTTCAATCACCAAATTGGCCCCAGACAAGCCGGATTGTGGCCTGGCCTCAAAATGATTATCTATCATTATAGCCAAGGGATAAAAATTTTCTTTTCCCGGTTTTACCATTACACCGTCAATCCGACGAGGTACCAGGTTGCTTTCTACTGATTGTTCTACGCTCAGGCCGAGTTTGACAGATAAAGCCTTGAGCGGGTCTTCAAAAAATTCAACCGGCCGGGTAACTATAAAATACACGCCCACTGAAAGCGCCAGAGAGAAAAAGAAAAACAACGCGGAAATAAAAAACCAAATGTAATATTTTTTTATTCCTGTCTCTTTGTTTTTATCTAAGCCAATATCCTCTATGTTTTTTTTATCAGACACCATCTTAAAGGTGCTGGATTTATTTTCCATCAGATTTTTTGTCTGTTTTCTCTTTATCTTTTCCCTTGCCTCCATCAGCGCCTTCGCCCTTTTCTTCGCCTTCTCCTTCCTTTGCTTTTTCCTCGTCTTCGGCGATCTTTTTCTTTTCTTCTTCATCTTCATCCACTAATCGCGGCGCCAATACACTGGCAACGGCATCTTCGGGATTATTTATTACCTTGATTTTTTTATCAATTCGCAGATCCGAAACTTTAACAGTATCGCTGAATGTTTCCAAAGGGTTAACATCCACTTCAATATTTTCCGGCAGATCGGCCGGCAAACAATTAGCCCGTATTGATTCCAAACTTTTGATCAAGGTGCCGCCAAGATCTTTAACGGCTTTAGGGTCGCCAATAAATTTAAGCGGTATTTCCACATCAATCGGTTTGTTCATATCTACCCGATAAAAATCCACGTGAATAATTTTGTCATTTACTGGATTGCGCTGGATGTTTTTAATGATCACTTTGATCGCACCGGCTTTATCAACGCTTAAGTCAATCAAGCTTGACTCACCGGCAATGGCGTATGTTTGATCAATGTCATTGGCGCCTAATTTCAAATGTTCGTTTTGTTTATCCCCGCCATATAATACTGCGGGAACCTGGCCGGCTTGCGCGATTTTCACCGCCCTATCATCATCACCTGTTCTTTTAATTGCGTTTAAAATAAGTTTTTTCATTTTATTATTTTTTATTATTTATTAAATTCATTTTTACTCCCACGAAATTACAAATCTATTTACAAATTTACGAATTTTTTCTTAAATATTTAAACCAGTATTCGTAAATTCGTGAAATAATTCGTTGATTCGTGGGGTTTAATATTTTAATTTTGATCTAATTATAACACTTTCAGCAATACCGACCAAAATTAAGCTGGAAACGATTGCCGAACCGCCATAACTTAAGAACGGCAAGGAAATGCCGATTACCGGAAGTATTCCGATGTTCATACCAATATTAATAAACATTTCAATAAAAATCAAGGTTATCACCCCTAAAAGGAAATAAACCCCATAATCATTGGGGCAAGACCGTATACCCCTGATCAATCTAAAAAAGAATACGGCAAAAAATATAATTACCAGAGTAACTCCAAGTAATCCTAATTCTTCGGCTATAACCGCGAAAATAAAGTCATTTTGGGCCTCTGGCAGGAACTTTAACTGGGATTGAGAGCCAAAGCCAATCCCCTGCCCAATCAGACGGCCGGAACCGACCGCGATCATTGCCTGTTCAATATTATATCCCTGAGCCAGCGAATTTGTCTGCGGATCTAAAAAAGTCATTATCCGGTCTTTTTGATAATCAACAAAAAAGAAAAACCAGCCAATCAACATCATCATGATCATTATGGCGAAGATAGTCAAAATATATCGTTTTTTAATGCCGGTTAAAAATAAAAGAACAGCCCAGACCAGAAAAAGGATCATTGCCGAGCCAAAATCCGGCTGGCGCATTATCAGTATCACGAATATTCCGGTACCAAGGCCGGATATGATCAAATGTTTTAACGGGCTGATCTTAATAGAAACGCTGGAATAATATCTGGCCAAATAAACAATCAATATTATTTTAACAAACTCAACCGGCTGCAAAGTAAACGGGCCCAAATTATACCAGCCGCGCGTGCCCCTGATGGTTTCACCGAAAAATAAAACCCCGGCAAGCAAAAAAACGCCAACAATATATATATAATTACTATAGCTTCGCAGATTCAAATAGTCTATGCTCGCGAAAATAAATAAAGCCGCTATTCCCAATACCACAAAACCAAGCTGTTTTTTAAAATTCAAAAGATCTACCGCGCCCTGACTAAGAGCAATGCTATATATCTCCACTAAGCCGAAACAAAGCAGCAGCATTACTGTTGCGAAAAGGATCCAATCAAAATTTTTAATTACCAGGTTTATTCTGTTCCACATATTCTAGTAATAACAAAAACTAATTGTCATTGCGAGCCCCGATGCAATCGGGGCGCGGCAATCTCGTGGTAATAAAATCGCGTGTTTTAAAAACACGAGATTGCTTCGTCGCTCCGCTCCTCGCAATGACAAGTCTGTTTTCTAATCCCCCCAGCTCGCTTTCGGGCTTACATATACTTGTTCGTCAGTAATATTTATTTCACCGACGATGTCAATATAACGGATACGCCCAAGGCGGCCGGGCCAGGTTAAAACTATATCGCGGCTTTCACCGGATAAAAAGTTTTCCAATAAGTATTGGTTGGCGCTGGTTATCCGCGTATTATCAGATAGTAAAATTATAAAATTGACATCATAATAATTATAAGCGGTCAAATTTTTAGCCGTGAATGACACCTCATTCAAGCTTAAAGACTCGGTAAGGATGGTGCTCATGGCCGGAGTAAATTTTTTATCGCTGATCTCTATATTCAAATGCTCATCCATATAGGCTTCCCAGTCCGGATAATCATGGGCTGTTACCCGTCCCCAGGATATATCGCTGAATTCAAATTTTATATCCGGCTTTGAGCCAAGCCCGTCATGCCCCAAAGATAAAAGATGTTTTGATTCATTAGGTAAAATAAAATTTTTATGTTCGGCAATGATATTTCCATTGCTATCTTTATATACATATTGGAATTCCGCCCAATGGGTAAGGTTGGGATTGATTATTTTGGTGATAAAATCGGTTTTTGCGCCGGCGCCCATAAGAATAATCGGAGTTTGAGCCAGGATTGGCTGAGCTTTTTGTCGGAGAAGGATGATCGGAATCGCGTTATTAAAACGCGTTAGATCATCCAGCATTTTTGAATCTTCAACCATGCCTATTAAAACATAATGGCCGAAAGAATAAATAAAAATAGACCAGGAAACAACACTGGTAGTTATTAAAAACGCGTATAAAGCATAAAGAAATTTTTTTCTATGCTTAAGGAACCAAAGCCCGGTTTCCAGCTTGCCAACGCTTAATCCTTCCGGATCCTTGTATCTGCCAATATTAACCTTGCTTTTATCCGCCTTTTTTATTGGTTCAGGAGCCATGATTGGCAACGGCGGCGCGGAATTTCCCTTTTTTGCCTTTGTGTTTTTTTTCGCGCCTGATAAATTGTCCCGCAGTAAATTAACCATAAGACCTTTTGTGAAATAATAATTTCGTTACGAAATTTTTAGATTTTGAGAAAATTTTTTCAAAAAAATTTTTGCTTATGCCATAGCATAGGCCAAAATTTTTTTGGAGAAATTTGCCAAAATATAAAAATTGCAGTAGAAAGAATTATTTTACAAGAGGTCTATACTTTATAGTACCAGATTTTTTAATTTTTTTCCAATTTTATCCAATTTTTCTCCTTGCAAAAATTCAAGTTATTTGCTAAAATTTAAGAGTAAACAATCGCTCTTAATGAGCGTATTTTTTAAGTTTTATTAAACTAATATTAGTTAATTAGGCGTAAACCAATTCTATGCCAAACCAAGCCCAAAACCTGAGTCAAAATTCAGATTTGGATCAAAATCAAAACAAAAATCAAGGGCAGCCGCCTGAAAAAGAGCGCTTTCTTTTTATGACTCTTAAAACACATGTAATCGTTTTGATTTTTACCGTGTTTATAGCGATTATTATCGGCGGTGGATATATGATTGCGAAATACGCAATCATTCCGCCAAGCAATATAGATTTGCCGATTGTCAAGCCTATCGTTGAAGCTCAATGCGAAATAGATTCTGATTGCAAATTGCTTTATGTTGGTTTTAGGGCATGTGCGCCTTGTGATTTTTCAGTAGTGGATTATAAATGTTTTAATAAAGATGAAGCTAAAAAGGGGTCATACGCAATATATGGTTTTAAAATAAAATGAGATATAATGAAGTTA
>DAOVXE010000154.1 GCA_030636285.1 Candidatus Falkowiibacteriota bacterium
TTATGGCAAAAGATTTAGGCGCAAAATGTAAAAAGTGCAGGCGAGCAGGCGAAAGGCTGTTTCTTAAAGGCGAGCGATGCGATTCTCCCAAATGTGCGATCGTAAAGCGGAACTATCCGCCCGGTTTTCACGGCTCCAAAGGCAAAAAGCGCTTAACCGACTATGGCCTTCAGCTTCAGGAAAAACAAAAAGCGCGCCGGCAATATAATTTATTGGAGAAACAATTTTGTTTGACTTTTAAGCGAGCCAAAGCAAAGACAGGCAATACCGGTGAAAATTTTCTTAGTCTTTTGGAAATGAGGCTTGATAATGTTATATTCCGTTTAGGGCTGGCAAGTTCACGCGGCCAGGCCAGGCAAATGGTTAGCCATGGGTTGTTTACAGTAAATGGCCGGCGAGTGACCATACCATCATATACTACGCGAACCGGTGATGTAATTAAAATAAAAAGCAATAAAAAAGACGCGAAAATTTTTAATAATCTGAGTGAGATATTAAAGAAAAAAGAGATTCCGGGCTGGCTTAATATGGATACAAAAACTTTAAGCGCGAAGATCCTCCATAAGCCGACAATGAATATAATCGCTCCGACTTTTAATATCCAAATGATCATTGAGTATTATTCAAGATAGCCCTGTTATATTTTATTTACTTTATCTATAATTTTTATGAACAATATCGCCTTAGCAAAAAAACAAGAGTACATAAGCGGTAAAGATAAAAATCAAGGCTCTGTAGTTATCGGCCCGTTGTGCCCCGGGTATGGGGTTACGCTTGGCAATTCTTTACGCCGGGTTTTACTGTCTTCTTTACCCGGAGCGGCGCCAGTAGGCATTAAAATAAAAGGAGTTGACCATGAGTTTATGGCTATTTCAAATGTTAAGGAAGATATACTGGAAATTATTTTAAATTTAAAAAAATTGCGTTTAAAAATTTTTTCAAACGAAATTGAGAAAATTGAGTTAAAAGTCCACGGTAAAAAGAGTGTAACCGCGGCTGATTTTAAGAAAAATGCTCAAGTTGAAATTGCTAATCCAAAATTGCCGATTTGCCATATAACCGATATGTCGGGCAGCATAGATTTGGAACTTTATATAGAGCAAGGTCTTGGATATGTAACAATAGAAAGCCGAGCCGGTGATACGAGTGAAAAAAAAGAAAAAGAGATCGGTTATATTGAAATGGATTCAATATTTTCCCCGGTGCTAAAAGCGGGAATTTCGGTTGATAATGTCCGCGTGGGCAAAATGACCAATTGGGACCGTTTAACAATTGATGTTATTACAGACGGCACTATAACTCCGGAAGAAGCCTTTAAACAGTCAGTGGCGATACTATTGGAGCAATTTGGCGCGCTTATCGGCAAGGAGAAAACAGATAACGAGACGGCAGACAACAGAAAACAGACAACAGAAAAAGCTGAGTCGGATAAGAAACAGATTGAGAATGAGAATAAAGTTGATAAAAAGAAAAAGAAGGAGAAAGAGCCCAAAAAAGTTAAAAAGTAGATTAAATAAAATGAGGCATCGTAATAAAATAAAAAAACTTGACCGGGAGAAAGCTCCAAGAGAATTGATGCTAAGGAATTTAGCCTCTAGTATTTTGATATACGAAAAAGTGAACACGACCGAAGCCAAGGCTAAGGCGGTTAGAAGTTTGGTGGAAAAATCAATTACCATTGCCAAGAAGAACGATTTAACAAACCGGCGGAAGCTTATCTCCTTATTGCCGCAGCCAAACGCGATTAAAAAGCTTATGGAAGTGCTGGGCAAGCGCTATAAAGACAGAGAAGGCGGATATACCAGAATTATACGGTTAAATAATAGGCAAGGTGATGGAGCTAAAATTGTAAGGATTGAGCTAGTATAAGTTATAAATTAATAATCATGGGAAATATAAATAGACAATTACATAAAATTGACGCGGACGGGAAAGCGGCTGGGCGTCTGGCCAGCGAGATCGCGATTCTTTTGCGCGGGAAAAATAAGCCTGAGTTTGCGCCGAATATTGATGGCGGCGATATCGTGGAAGTAGTTAATATCAGCAAGCTTAAATTTACCGGCAAGAAACTGGATAATAAAAAATATTACAGCTATTCCGGATATCCGGGCGGGCTTAAAGAGAAAAAAATGCGCGATGTTTTTAAAGCTGACCCGGGCGAAGTATTAAAGCGGGCAATAAGAAAAATGCTGCCAGCTGTTAAATTTCGCAATGATATGTTAAAGAGATTAATCATTAAATAGAATATGGATAAAAAAGAACCCTCCTCTGCCACCTCCTCCGCCAAGGCTACGGCGGTCAAGAAACCTTCCCCCTCCGCTAAAGCTACGGAGGACAAGCCGGCAGATAAGGAGAAAAAAGAAAATTCAACAAAAAAAACAGAAACGCTTAAATTAAAGGGGCGCTATACCGGCGTGGTTGGAAAACGAAAAGAAGCGGTTGCCCGGGTCAGAATGTATAAAAACGGCAGCGGCCTTATTATTGTCAATAAAAAATCTTTTAAAGAATATTTTTCTGTTATTCAGCAATCTATAATTCAGCAGCCCCTTAAGCTGACCGGAAATTTAAAAAGCCTTAATTTTTCCTGTTTGGTTCGCGGCGGCGGAAAAAAGGGCCAGTCTGAAGCAATCCGCCACGCGATTACCAACGGCTTAATTAGGCTTGATGAAAATTATAAGCCGGCCCTAAAGGCCAAGGGCTGGGTTACCCGCGATGCCAGAAAGAAAGAGCGCAAAAAGCCAGGGCTAAAGAAAGCCAGGCGCGCGCCGCAATGGAGTAAGCGTTAGTTTTTAGACAATTCAAATATTCAAATATGAAAAACTGCCGATTATGGCAGTTTTTTTATGGATTTTTTATATTAAAAATAATTGACAATTATTTTTGTATGCAGTATACTGTTAGCATGCAAGATAAAAAAAATATAAAATCTCTTGACTTCAAACCGCACTAAAAAATTCTTTTAAAAACTCTAAAAATGCCTTTAAGTTAGCCATTTCATTTTTCTTTCCGGGTGACCCGTGATAAAATAGAGGAATGTTTATACGAAAAAAGAAA
>DAOVXE010000142.1 GCA_030636285.1 Candidatus Falkowiibacteriota bacterium
AGTCAACCTGTTAATTACTTTTTTGTTCCATCGCCAATAATATCCTCGGCAACGCTCTTTGGTACTTCAGCGTAATGATCAAACTCCATGGTGTAACTGGCCCGGCCCTGGCTCATAGAGCGAAGAGCGGTCGCGTAACCGAACATCTCGGCCAGCGGCACCATCGCGTCAATCACCTTGGCATTGGCCCGGTCTATCATCTGTCCGATCTGTCCTCTTTTACTGTTTAAATCGCCCATAATATTACCCATATATTCTTCCGGAGTAACCACTTCCACTTTCATGATCGGCTCAAGCAGAACCGCCTTGCCCTTGCGGCAAGCCTCTTTAAAGCCGAGTATAGAGGCCATTTTAAAAGCCATTTCACTGGAATCAACTTCATGAAAAGACCCGTCATAAACAGTGGATTTAATATCCACCATCGGGTAGCCGGCCAATACACCTTGCTCAAGCGCCTCTTTGATGCCTTTTTCAACTGCCGGAATATATTCTCTGGGGATCGCGCCCCCCTTAATTTCATTCACAAACTCACTGCCCGCGCCGGCTTCTTGCGGTTCAACCCGGAGCCAGCAATGGCCGTATTGCCCGCGGCCGCCGGATTGCTTGATATATTTTCCTTCTGCTTCTGATTTTTCTTTAATGGTTTCACGATAACTAACCTGGGGCTTGCCGATATTGGCTTCTACTTTAAATTCCCGCTTCATCCGGTCAACAATAATATCCAAATGCAGTTCGCCCATGCCGGAAATAAGAACCTGATTGGTTTCTTCGTCTGTTTCCACCCGAAAAGTAGGGTCTTCTTCAGCCAATTTTTGCAAAGCCATGCCCATTTTTTCCTGATCCGCTTTGGTTTTCGGCTCTACCGCGATCTTAATAACCGGCTCAGGAAAAATAATAGACTCCAAGAGCACAGGTTTGCTGTCGTCGCATAGAGTATTGCCGGTTGAGGTATTTTTTAATCCGATCACCGCGGCAATATCGCCCGCGTACACTTCGCTAACCTCTTCCCGATGATTCGCGTGCATCCTGACAATGCGTCCGATCCGCTCTTTCGTGCCGGCAGAACTATTGTGCACATAAGAACCGGATTTAAGCACGCCTTGGTATATTCGGATAAAACTTAAACGGCCGACATAAGGATCGGTAGCTATCTTGAAAATCAAACCGGCAAAAGGAGCGCTGTCATCGGCTTTTACTTCTATTTTTTGCTCTTCGTCATTAGGATTCATGGCTTCAATCGGAGGCACGTCCAATGGCGAGGGCAAATAATCTATAACAGCGTCCAGAACCGACTGCACGCCGATATTCTGAAGAGCGGTGCCGGCCAATACCGGAAAAATCTCATTGGCAATAACGCCTTTGCGAGCTGCTATTTTTAATTCTTCAACGCTTATCTCATCACCGTTTAAATATTTTTCCATAATGCTTTCGTCGTTTTCCACTATCCGCTCAATCATCTCGGCCCTAAATTTCTTAACTTTATCTTTCAGGTCGTCAGGAATATCAATTTCTTTGATATTTTCCCCAAAATTTCCTTCAAACTTATAAGCCTTTTCCGTAAGCAGATCAACAATTCCGCTCATTGAATCCTCAGCGCCGATCGGCAGATGAAAAGCAACCGCTTTGGGATTTAAACGCTCGCGGATTGAATCCAAAGACATATAAAAATCAGCGCCCATTTTATCCATTTTGTTTATGAAACAAAGGCGCGGAACCTTGTATTTGTCAGCCTGGCGCCAGACAGTTTCGCTCTGGGGCTCAACCCCGGCCGCGCCGTCAAATACGGCGACTGCTCCGTCCAGAACGCGCAAACTGCGTTCCACTTCTACGGTAAAATCAACGTGGCCCGGAGTGTCAATAATATTAATGCGATAATCCTTCCAAAAACAAGTGGTCGCGGCCGAAGTAATAGTAATGCCGCGCTCTTTTTCCTGCTCCATCCAATCCATGTCCGCTTGCCCGTCATGGGTTTCGCCGATCTTATGTTTTTTTCCGGTATAAAAAAGCACCCGCTCGGTAAAAGTGGTCTTGCCGGCGTCAATATGCGCCATTATCCCAATATTTCGTGTTTTTTCTAATGTATATTCACGTGCCATATGTTTTTAACTCCACCCAGCTTTAGCCGAGGGTTCGCGAGGCTTTAGCCTCAAAAATATTATCAATCTATCAAATTATTAAACATAACCGGAACTTCAACTAAATTTACTTCGCTTCCGTCCTTGGCGCTTTCTTCATAAACCGCGACATAGCCTTCTTTGGTACTGCTAAAATCAAAATGCAAAGTAATACTAAACAATCCGCTTTTCCCAATATCCGGTGATTTAACTGTTACAAATTCTTTCACCATGGTTTCATGCTCCTGGTTTCTAAGCTCAACAATCACCGTGTTCTCAAACGCTACCGCGTCCCCCTCAATCGTTACCGGGCTAACTAAATTATCCCCGGATTTAATATTTGTAATCTTTATAAGATACTCGCCAGAATCATCTTCTGATATATTTTCTTCACCACTTTCTTTAATAATTTCCGCCTGCTCATTTATATTTTCCTGAATTTCACTAATATCCTCTTTTGATTTTTCTAAAGTATTAATCGCGTCAATCGGTGAATTAATATTTATTTCTGATTCATTATTATTGTTCTTAGAAAAAAACACGCCGCCATAAACAATGGCAGCCACAATAAAAACTAATATCAAAACGCCAATTAATCCCGAGCCTTTATAATTTTTTAAAAAACTTATCATTTTAATAATTTTACCTGGCAAAGTGCGCGAATGCCTTATTCGCTTCCGCTTGTTTCTGTACGGTTTCCCGCTTTTTTACAGCCGCGCCTTCGCCTTCAGCCGCCGCCATTATTTCGCCGGACAGCTTAATGGACATGGGCGCGCCTTTTCTTTCTTTGGCCGCTTCAATCAGCCAGTGGCAACCCAAGGCAAAGCGTCTGTCCCCGCGTACCTGATATGGAATCTGATAATTAGCGCCGCCGATCCTGCGTCCCCGCACTTCCAGGAGAGGCATAATCTTCTTTAAGGCTTTATTAAAAATATGACGCGGGTCCTGCTTGGTCTTTTCTTTTATAATATCAAAAGCGCCATAAACGATGCTTTGGGCAATGCTTTTTTTCCCCTTTTCCATTAAATAATTTATAAATTTGGCAATATCAGTATCATTATACTTAGCATCCCCAATTATTTTTCTTTTTACTGCTTGTTTTCC
>DAOVXE010000098.1 GCA_030636285.1 Candidatus Falkowiibacteriota bacterium
TCATCCGGAATTGGCTCTTGCTTTATAAATAAAGCAACTAGCTCATCAAAAATTTTCAAATTTCTCTTAGTATCGGCATACTCTTTGATGTCCAGGGCATAATATTCGCTTGTTCCGGTCAGCAGCGCCGCCAGGCCCACGCCGATTGAATCGCCCGGCCCCAGCTCGGCTACTACTCGCGGAACTTCGGCTAAGCCTTGTTCGCGCGCCTTAACCAAATGCCGTAGCCATATACTGTAGCAATAGCGCGCGCTCACTGTTCCGCCGGTTCCGATCCGCAGCCAATTATAAAGAAACGGCAAATTATTCAATATCGGTTTTATTATCGGCTTAATATTCATAATATTAATCTTATCTCCCCTCTCCTTGCGAAGGAGAGGGGCTGGGGGTGAGGTGCTCAAATATTTTCTCCATCCTCTTAACAATCCCTTCCCATTGATATTTTTCTTTAACCATTATTTCAGCATTATTAATGATCCTCTCGCGTAATGTCGGGTCAGCTAAATATTGATTAATTGCCCTTACAATTGACTTTGGATTACGCGGCTCACAAAATATTCCGGTCGGCGCTTTATTTGGATTAGCATTTGGGTCAAAAAGAAAATCCACTATCCCCCCCACCGGTGTTGTAATTACCGGTACGCGGGCGGCCATGGCTTCCAAAAAAGTTATTCCCTGCCCTTCTGAAAGCGACGGCCGGATGAAAATATCAGCCTGCTGATAATACTCCGGCGTCTTATCAACCAAAACAGCGCCGATAAATTTTACTCTGTTATTAATTTTTAATTTCTTGCTTTGCAGCAATAAATTTTTACGCTCCGGTCCATCGCCAATAATTAATAATTTTATATTCTTCTTAAGCAGCGGTAAAGCACTAATAATATCAGTTATGCCGTTCTTCTTAACCAGGCGGGAAACAGTTAAAAGCAAAATTTCTTCAGGATCTTTTTTTATTTTTGTCGCATAACAAGGTGCGTGGCTGAACTTTTCAATATCCACCCCGTTCGGTATGACCTTAATCGGGCAAGCCACGGCATTGCGTTCAGCTCTTTTCTTCAGGTGCTCGCTGATCGCCTGGATATAAGACGCTCTTTTAAAAACCATCAGATGCAAGGGACGAATAAATATTTTGTATAAAAATTCATTCCCCAGTGTGTATCGCCTTAAATGCTTTTCCTCGTCGCCTTCCTGAAGAGTTAAAAGCAGCGGCAATTTGGTTTCTTTCTGAAATCGGGCGGCCGCGATACTGGCGTGGCTGGCCAGCATACACCAGATCATGTCAAATTTCTTTTCCCTGACAAGAGCCTTGGCCTTTCGCGGCCCAAGAAAAGGCAGCATGAATTTGCAATTATCTGAACCCCTGCCCAGCCGGTGGACCATAATATTACCAACCTTCTCTTGTTTTAACCATTCTTTTTTCAATCTGGTGGTTATCATTTCAAATTCATACTTTGGCAAACGATCAGTAATTTCTTTGATCGCTACCTCAGCCCCGCCAATATGGGGAAAATAAGAAGTTGAAAATATAAGAATTCTTTTCATAATCTTGATGTTAATATTTCCAATTGCTGAAAATCTTCTCTGGTCTTTTTCATAGCGTAATCCAGGCCCTTATCCATATCAACCGGACGGATAACGCGTTCATCCTCCAGCCAGGCCTGCTGTTCCTGGGTTAGATCAGCCACTACCTGCAGCTTGTGAGCGCGCTTAAATATTAAACGGTAAATCGGGGAAAACAAGCGCTTTTTTATTGACGCGGTATTGTCTATTTTGCCCTCAAACAAACTGACTAAAAAAGCCACGCGGGTTAAAAGCGAAAAAATAATCGTCGCGATTGCTCCGTAGCTGGCCATAATGCTCCAGGCAGCCTGATAATTATTTTTCTTATGGAGCTGCCAGGCTTTAAAGGGACCAAAAAAAGCAAGCAGATATTTATCCAGATTTCGGCCGCTGCCAATCCGATAAATATTCATCCGGCCGATTTTTTCATAACTCTTAAGTTCCGGGTTTAATTTAGCGGTTATAATATCAAAGTCATAACTAACCATTCGTTCAATCAGCTCCTTGGTAACATCCTCGGCCGAGCCTTTGACCGGCGTAAAAGCCGGTGAAAAAACCACTATCTTGGTTTTCTCGTCCAAACGAGCGCGAAAATCATCAATTGTTTTTCTGATCCCATAGTTATAATCCACTTTTGGCTCCCAGTTAAGCAGTTCTTTGGCCCGGCTAATATCCGGCTTTCTTTGCTTAGGGTCGCCCAGCCTTTCCGGAATATTATCATAAGGGATCATTTCTATCCTGCTTTTTTGTCCGGTTAATTTATTAATATCTTCAGCCAGGCTTAACATTGTCCGTTCGTCCGGATTTCCCAGATTGATCGGGCCGATTTCGATCTTGTCTGAATCAGCGGCCATTAATTTATCAAAAGCATTAATTAAATCCGTAATATACATAAAGCTCCTGGATTGCGACCCATCGCCATGCACGGTTATATCATCCCCCAAAAGACCCTGCAGAATAAAATTAGACATTACCCGTCCGTCATTAAACATCATGTGCGGCCCATAGATATTAAATAAACGAACGATCCGCACATCAACTTTGTATTGAAGATTATAGTCCTTGCAGAGAGTTTCCGCCGACCGCTTGCCTTCGTCATAGCAGGCCCGCTTGCCCAGCGGATCAACATTGCCAAAATAGCTTTCCTTTTGCGGATGCTCCAACGGATCGCCATAAACCTCCGAGGTAGAGGTATGAAGCATCTTGGCCCCGTATTTGCGCGCCAGATCAAGCATATTAAGCGTGCCATCCACGCTGGTTTTAAGGGTTAATACCGGATCAAACTGATATTGCATGGGGCTGGCCGGACAAGCCAGATTATATATTTCATCAAGCCGGTCAAATTTTTGCTTAAGCGGATATATTATATTGTGTTTAATTAAGGTAAAATTATCATTTTTTATAAAAGGCATGATATTTTCCTTTTTGCCGGAAAAAAAAGAATCAACACAAATGACTTTGTGGCCCATTTCCAGAAAATGCCCGCACAAATGAGAACCGATAAATCCGGCCCCGCCGGTTATTAAAACAGTTTTCATAGAAATAAAAACAATCCTACTTTAACTGTAGAATTATATTTTATAGAAATTTTTATTATATATATGTTATTATTGTAATTTAAAAAAAATATTTTGGCAAATTATTATGCCATAATTCTTGCTTTTTTTCAAATCCTCTTTCTCCAATCTTTTATCTCCAGCTTTCCCCTGCCCTTGTCTTCAACAGTTAATTTTTGTTTGCTTCTCCAGCCGTATTTATCAATAATTTCCTTGGGAATAACAATTGAATAGCTGTAACGGGAAGATTTTGTAAGTTTTATAATATGTTTAGCCATATTATCATTATAGCACATTCCATAGAATGTGCTATAGAATGTGCTAAGTGTTAATTTATTTTTTTATTCATAATATCTCTTATACCACTCTATAAAATTCTTGACCCCGGTTGGTACCGAGGTTTGGGGATCATAGCCAAGCTTTTCTCTGGCATGGCTAATGTCCGCGCTTGTTTCGGGAACATCGCCGGGCTGGAGCGGCATCATATTCTTCTTGGCGCTTTTATTCAAATTTTTTTCAATCTCCGAAATATAATCCATCAGCTTGATTGACTCGCCCCGGGCCAAATTAAATATTTCATAAGGATAGCTTTTATCAAGCGCAAAAATAACTCCGGATACAATATCATCAATATAAGTAAAATCACGCGCCATTTCACCATTATTAAATACATTTATCGCTTTGCTTTGCAAAATCGCTTTGGTAAACAAAAATAAAGCCATGTCCGGGCGGCCCCAGGGTCCGTAAACGGTAAAGAATCTGAGACCGGTACAATTAAGGCCAAACAGATGGTGATAAGTGTAGGCCATTTCTTCGTTTGACTTCTTGCTCGCGGCATAGAGCGAGATCGGCGTATCCACCCAATCAACTTCGCTAAAAGGCAGCTTTTTATTATTGCCGTAAACCGAGCTGGAAGACGCGTAAATAAAATCTTTCACTCCGTAATGCCGGCAAAGCTCAAGCAGATTAAGCGTACCGGTAATATTTGTCCGCTCATAAGCAAAAGGATGCTCTAATGAATAGCGTACTCCGGCCTGGGCCGCCAAATGGCAGA
>DAOVXE010000160.1 GCA_030636285.1 Candidatus Falkowiibacteriota bacterium
CTTCACTCATAACAATTTCCACCCTATATCCCTTGACAGCGCCGATCATGGCCAAAGAAATTCCGGTATTTCCCGAAGTGGCCTCAATAATTGTTTCGCTCTCTGTTAATTCTTTGCTAGCAACAGCTGCTTCAATCATTTTGAGCGCGACCCGATCCTTAATTGATCCGCCAGGATTAACCCCTTCCAGTTTAGCAAAAATATTGACATCTTTTTTATCGCTTAATTTGTTGATTCTAACCAAAGGAGTGTTGCCGATTGTTTGCAGGATATTGTTATATACCATAGTATTTTAATATTAACAAAAATTTAACCGTATTATTTTTATAATTTAATAAAAATACTTCACATTGTCAAATTTTAATTTAAAACAAAAAAGAAACACACATATATTTTAGAACTTTCTTAATTATTCCAGCCACTCCCTCCCCTGCCTGACTAACAATTCTTTAGCTCTCTGAGGTTCGGCCATTATTTCCAAAACGATCT
Source organism: Candidatus Falkowiibacteriota bacterium (assembly GCA_030636285.1). The sequence continues at coordinate 490 of DAOVXE010000160.1, forward strand.
TTTCCATCCTCGCGCCTTGGCTACCTTTAACCAAAATCAGGTCGCCTGTCCTTATCCTATCCTGAAGAAACCTACCGGCCTGGACTGAATCGTCAAAATTAAATATATTATCCTTTTTCATTCCCGCTTCTTCAGCGCCTCTGGCAATATCGCGCGCGCGTTCTCCCACTACTATTAACTTATCAATACCGCATTTAAGCGCGTATTTGCCGATGTCTCGATGCATCTGCTCGGAATACTTGCCCAGCTCCAGCATATCCCCTAATACCGCGATTTTTCTATTTTTAGCCAATATCCTTTTTAAAATTCCCAAAGCCGCGGCTGTTGACTGTGGCTCGGAATTATAAGTATCATCAATAATGGTTGTATTTTTTATCCCCTTAATAACATTCATTCTTCCTTTTGGTGAAACAAAATCTCTAAGCGACCGGCTGATCTCAACCATATTCATGCCAAGCGCGATTCCCGCGGCCGTGCCGGCCAACGCGGCATAAATGGCATTTGCGCCAAGAACGTTAGGCAATAAAACCGGCGTGGCTGAGCCATTATAAAATATTTTAAAATTAATTCCCTGTAAAAAATTTTTATTAGCTTCCTCAAAGCTGAATTTTATTTCCAGCGCCCTCAAATCCGCTTTTTCATCCAGGCCATAACTGATCACTTTTGCCTTGCTTTCATTAATTGATTTTCTTGAACCTTCATTGTCGTAATTAATTATAGAATATCCTGATTTTTTAATGTTTTTTATTAACTTGGCCTTTTCCCGCCTTAATTTTTCTTTAGACGCGAAATATTCAAGATGTACTGAGCCGACAAAAGTAATTATTCCAATATCAGGCTTTACTATTTTTAATAAATAATCCATATCCCCGGGGCGATCTATGCCCATTTCAAGAATTAATACTTTTGGATAATTCTTATCTTTTAAAAATATTAATTTGCTTGCGCGCAAAAAAACCAATATCCAGCCGATCAATGACTTGCCGGGAGAATCTTCTCCAATAACAGCCAAAGGCAAGCCGATTTCATTGTTGTAATTTTTTATGCTTCTTTTGGCATTAAATTTATTTTTTAAAACCGCGTAAACAGCTTCTTTTGTCGTGGTTTTGCCAACACTGCCGGTTATGCCGATTATTTTCGGCTTATACTTCTTTAAAATCAGCCTGGCTAAAAATTTAAGTTTTAATTGAATTAATTTTTTCATGAAAAATCCCTATTAAAATCAAAAATATTTTTTAACGCTTTTAAAATCTCAAAAAAATATTTTTCTTCTATTTTACCGATTTTTTTAATCAATCTTCTTTTATCAATCACTCTAATTTGATCGAATTTAATTTTTGACAATTCTCTTAAGCCATTTCTGCTTGATGGTTTAATATCAGCTTCAAAAGAATAAACCTTGTTTACTTTTTTACTTGTAAGCGGAGCGATAATTGTTGTTAAGCCATAATCGCTCACGGCATTTGTCTGCAGTATCACGCAAGGCCGCTTGCCTTTTTGTTCAGAACCCATTGTTGGATTCAAATCAACCTGCCAAATATCAAACTGGTTAATATTCATATTATTGATCCACCTTACGCACTAAATATTTTTACCTTAGAAAAAGTTATAATTAATATAATTTAAGCAAAAATGCTAAGATAAAACTTGTTCTTATCCTCGTTTTTGTTTAAATTATATTAATTATAACTTTTTTACGTGATAAGTGCGTAATATAAATTATTTAGTTGTTAATTTTAAATAATCGCTAAAATCAGACATAGCGTCTGCTGCGTCTTCTTCTGTTTGATTTTTAAAACCAGCCATGATATCGCTTTTTAACCTGAATTTCCTGTATATTTCCAAAGCATAATCAATAATTTCTGACTTTGATTTTTTTTCTTTTTTAGCTATCTTTTCAACAAATTGCAAATTATTTTGATTTAAAGTGACAGAAACCGCGATTTTTGTGCTCATATATTTTTATATTATTAAATTATACTATAATTTTATATTATAAAAATAATAATGTCAATAATATTTTATTTACAGTTTTTCAAAATCACTATTAATAATCCCTTTAACTTTATGAACTTTACAAACTTTTAACCAAATTCAGCGTTCTTTCGGAATTTGATAATAATTCAAAATAAACTCGGCGATCTCCCCGAATAAAGGCGCGGCCGATGAGGCGGCGTATTTAACGTTTTTTGGATTGTCCAGCTTGGTAAGCATAACAAACGCGGGATCCTCAACCGGAGCAAAGCCGATAAAGGTGTGATTAGTATGGTTTTCCAAATAGCCGCCTTTTTCCATATCCGCAACCTGGGCGGTTCCGGTCTTGCCAGCCACATAGTAGCCGTCCACCCCGGCAAGCCTGGCGTGGCCGCTGTCAATTACATTAACCATCATTCCGGAAACCAAAAAAGCGCTTTTTTCCTGGATCACCCGCTGCAGCTGATGAGGAGCGGTTTTTTCTTCGCTCCCATCCGGAGCAACTATTCTGTCAACCAAATACGGCTTCATAAGAA
>DAOVXE010000139.1 GCA_030636285.1 Candidatus Falkowiibacteriota bacterium
TATTTTGATTGTTTGGAATATAAAGAGGTAAAAAAGAAAATTATATAAAAAGAAAAAGGCTCCTTAGGTATTAAACCGTTCGGATCCTTTTTCGTCTTAATATAAATATTATATATCAAGAATCATAAAAAGTCAAGATTATGCAGATTAGCTGTGGAAAAGTACATAAATAAGCTAATTTTACAATAAGGATATGAAAAAAAGATTATTAGTTGTTTTGAAAATAAATAATAAATATTATAAATTTCTTTCTATATCTGATAATGCAATAATTACTGACTATAAGGTAAATTTTAACGGGGATGGGAATCATCTCACAACCTAAGCGCTTATGCGAGAGGTGTTTCGCAATTGAGACAGCCATAAAACACTTTTTTGAGAGTGTTTTTTTTGTGTGTGTATCTTTCTTTACTAATAATTTTCTTGGGAGTAGAATTAAGATATAAGCATGCCTTATATAAAATAATATGGATCATAAAATTCACAATCAACACAATCATTCTTCAGAAAAAGATATGGAAAAAATGAGTCATAAAGGATATCAAAATCACCATACCCACATGGTCGTTGATTTCAGAAAACGTTTTTTTGTTTGTCTGCTAATAACTTTGCCCGTATTAGCGCTTTCGCCAATGGTTAAAAACTTTCTTGGTTGGGAATTTAGTTTAGCAGGCGACTTATATGTTTTGTTTATTTTATCATCCGTTATTTATTTTTACGGCGGCTGGCCATTCTTAAAAGGATTTTGGGATGAAGCCAATAAAAAATCGCCGGGAATGATGACCTTAATCGCAGTGGCAATTACGACCGCTTACGCGTATAGTTCGGCTGTGGTTTTTGGTTTGACGGGAAAGTTATTTTTTTGGGAGTTGGTGACATTGATAGACATTATGCTTTTGGGTCATTGGATTGAGATGCGATCTATCATGGCCGCCAGCCGAGCGTTAGAAGAATTAGCTAAGCTGATGCCGTTTACTGCTCATAAAGTTAGAGAAGATGGCAGTTTTGAAGAAGTCGCGATTGAAGAATTGAAAGCTGGCCATAAAGTGTTGGTAAAGCCGGGTGAAAAAGTTCCTGTTGATGGCGAGGTAATTAAAGGAGAAACGTCAATTAATGAAGCCATGCTCACGGGAGAATCAAACCCTGTTTTTAAAAAAGCTGGCGATAAAGTTATCGGCGCTTCGGTCAATGGCGAAGGGTCAATTATTGTTCTGGTGGAGAAAACAGGCAAAGATTCTTATTTGTCACAAGTGATTAGCTTAGTTCAACAAGCTCAAAAAAGCAAATCCAAAACGCAAGATTTGGCGAATAAAGCCGCTTTATGGTTGACTATCGGCGCTTTGACCGCTGGCATATCGACTTTATTCTTTTGGTTATTATTCACAGAAAAGGAATTGCATTTTGCTATTGAAAGGACGGTAACGGTAATGGTAATTGCTTGTCCGCATGCTTTGGGTTTGGCCGTGCCTTTAGTGGTGGCGGTTTCAACTTCATTAGCAGCCAGTAATGGATTTCTAATTAGAAACAGATCAGCTTTTGAGAGTGCCAGAAAAGTGAATGCCGTCGTTTTTGACAAGACAGGCACTTTGACTAAAGGGGAATTTGGGGTTACGGATATAATCAATTTTTCTGAAAACGCGGACAAAAATGAAGTTTTAGCTTTAGCCGCTTCGGTTGACTCTCATTCCAGCCATCCGATCGCCAAAGGCATCGTAGCTTCAGCTAAGGAAATTTATGATGTTACAAATTTTAAATCTATTCCGGGTAAAGGCTCTCAGGGAATTGTTAAAGATAAAAAAATAATAATTACCAGTCCCAGTTATTTAAGGGAACAAAACATAAAGGTAGAAAACAAAAAAATTGAAGAAATCAAGAAACAGGGCAAGACAGTTGTTTATGTTTTGGCGGATAATAAGCTAATCGGCGCGATTGCCTTGGCTGATATTGTCAGGCCGGAATCAAAAAAAGCGGTTGCGATGTTAAAAGGTATGGGTATAAAAAGCATAATGCTTACGGGAGACAATAGCCAGGTAGCAGAACAAGTGGCCAGAGAAATTGGCATTGATGAATTTATGGCAGAAGTGTTGCCCCAGGATAAATCAGTCAGAATTAAAGAAATTCAATCCCGCAATTTGATTGTGGCGATGACGGGCGATGGCGTAAATGACGCGCCGGCTTTAGCGCAAGCCGATGTTGGAATCGCGGTTGGCGCCGGTACTGATGTGGCCATTGAAACCGCTGACGTGGTTTTGATCAAAAGTAATCCTTTGGATGTTGTTGGGGTGGTGTCTTTGGCTAAGTCAACATACAGAAAAATGATTCAAAATTTAATTTGGGCGACTGGTTATAATATTATCGCTATTCCTGTTGCCGCCGGAGTATTGTATCATTGGAATATACTTTTAAGTCCGGCTCTTGGCGCTCTGTTTATGTCGCTTTCTACTGTGATTGTGGCTGTTAATGCTAAATTTTTAAAAGTTGAAAAATAATCTTTAACTTATTAAAGATATGAATAACAAACAAAATTATTAACAACAAGCCAATAGTTCGGGATTGTTTTTTTTATCACTTTTTGCTATTATGACATGCTTGTTGTGGTCTTGCTTGTCAAATAAGTTCTAATATAGTCTCATAATCCAAGCATTGTTGGCTCCACTTTCCTGAGTGGAGTTTTTTGTGATTTTGGAATTTGTTTGATTCTATGTCTATTTTGTGGTATTTTGTAAGTAATGGGTTTTTTGTGTCTCAAAACTTTTTTAAAAAACATCTATGCCAATTTTTAATGATGAAAATTTAAAAAATTGGAAAGAATCAGAAATTTGGACTGATAGTTTATGGATGATTTCAGAACGGGACAAATCTGGAAAACACAGCAATTTTTATCACGGAAATTTTGTTCCACAAATTCCTCGCCAGTTTATTTTAAGATATACCAAAAAGAACGATATAGTATTTGATCCTTTTGTTGGAAGCGGGACAACTGCCTATGAAGCAGAAAGTTTGAATAGAAATTTTATCGGGATTGATATTCAAAAAAGTTTAATAAATAAAATCAAAAAGAATTTAGATCAAAAAAATAATCTTTTTGAATTATTGGCTGGCGATAGCACAAATAAAAATACTTTTGAGCAAGTAAAAGAAATTTTTAAAAAACATAAAAAGAAAAATATTCAGCTGGCAATTTTACATCCGCCGTATGCGGATATAGTAAAATTTAGCAGCCAAAAAGAAGATTTGTCTAACGCAAAATCA
>DAOVXE010000126.1 GCA_030636285.1 Candidatus Falkowiibacteriota bacterium
CCAATAACACCCCCTCTATTTCTTCTTGCTTCTCTTTGTTTAATGTTTTTATAACTGTCTTGTAAGTATATTAATGTGGATTTTTGTTTTAGCCGACTCATTAGATTTGGATGATAAATTATACTTCCACCAGGGGCTACTACTCTATGATGCAAATCTACACTATTCATTGTCTGCTTTTCAATTAAAAGTAAAGCATCCTCACCTTCATCGTCAATAATTTGCTGCGGGCTTTTATTGGTATTTTTGTTTATTAATAAATCCAGATCTGTAAAATGAAAGTTTAAAGCTTCTGCTAATAGTTTTCCAACAGTTGATTTGCCAACACCTGCCATTCCTATAATTATAATTGTTTCATTCTTCATTTTTTTATTTTAGCCAACAAGTCATTAGCAAATTTGATTATTAATACTTTAACATTAGCTTAAAGCATATAAAAAAGCAAGTATTATGCTGTGTTTAATAGAAAAATACAGGGCTTGCTAAATATAAAAAATTATATTATGATAAATTAGAGCAAAGACGACTTTGGTCGTTGTTTTTAGGTTATTTATAATCAATGTTCTAATAGAACGTTCTATTAGAACATTACCATGGCAGTATAATAATATAGCATTATAGCACTATAACATTATAATAATATAGTGACATAGAATCATCTTCGCCAAGACCTATGCCCCCATAGTTTAATGGACCCGCCAGCAGCTTCGCAGCTAGGCGGGCGCGGTAAAACGAGGGAAATGTGTTGCCTTAAAACTCCCCATAGCTCAATTGGATAGAGCAATTCCCTCCTAAGGAAAAGATGTGGGTTCAATTCCTGCTGGGGAGACTGTAAAGTTTTTGAGTCAAATTATATATTACTAATATTAGCTAAATATCAAAGTATTTTAGCTTAAATCGCGTAACGTAGATAAATTTAAAATTTGTGTTATAAACCAGAATCCCCCGTACTTTTAAGTGATTATCTGTATTCAGAAGAGCAATGTTCTATTTAGAATGTTTGCCTGCCCGCCTAGCTGCGAAGCTGCTGGCGGGGGTACGTTAATTAAGATATGAAAGTATTTTATGTATATGTTTTATACTCAAAGATTCATAATAAGTTTTATATAGGCTATACTGGAGATTTAAAGCAACGAATTCAAGATCATAAAAATAATAGAGTAAATACAACCGCAAGGTTTATTGATATAAGATTGGTATATTATGAAGCCTGTTTATCAAAGAAAGATGCTATGAAAAGAGAAAGGCAGTTAAAAACAGGCTATGGAAGAGCATATTTACGAAATAGATTAAAGCATTGTTTATAAAAATGGGCCGTTAGTTCAGTTGGTAGAATGCTTGCATGGCATGCAAGAGGTCACCGGTTCGAGTCCGGTACGGTCCACCACTTCGCTCACTGCTAAGGCAGATAAGCTTCGCGGTGTACGCACCATTTCACATATTTTTTTAATAGAAACATAAAAATAAAGGTTCTAAGAAGAACATAATATGGGTAAAATATTTATAGCATTTCAATATAGAGGAGAAAATCTTGAAGAAGTAGAAGATTGGTTAAATATTATCAGGGATGAGGTATTAAAAACAAAAAATGATTATTTTTGTAGTTTTTGGGTGGAAGATATGTTTCAAGAAAAAGGCTATACTGATAAACAAATGTATAATTATTGCCTGAATAAGCTGGATAAATGTGAAACAGTAATATTTTTATTAAGATCAGAAAAAAATAGCAAGGGAATGATAAAAGAATTGGATCATGCTGTAAAAAAGGGTAAAAAAATAATTGTTATCATTAAACAGGGATTAAAGTTTGAAGAATACAGGAAAAAGGCAGAATATCTTCTTGAAGTTAAAGATATTTGTGAATTAAGAAATAAGATAAAGGCAATAAAAGTTTAGTCCACAGTTTTGTGTACTTTAACTTGAATTTGCTGTGAATAAAGTCCACAGTACTGTGGACTAAAGTTTGTTTTATTACTAATATTAGTAAAATGCGTTGCAGTGGATAAATAGAGGATAACTTATGAAAAATCAAATTTACGATACAATAATTATTGGTTCCGGGCCGGCAGGGATTACAGCCGGTATTTACGCGATCAGGCGGGAAATGAAAACTTTAGTGATTGGCAAAGAGCCTGGCGGACAAGTGGTTTGGGCCAGTGAAATTGAAAATTATCCTGGTTTTAGAAAGATTAATAACATTGATCTGATCACAAAATGGAATGACCATGCCAAAGATTTAGGCGTTGAATTTAAAACCGAGGAAATACAAAAAATAGAAAAAAGCAATAATGGTTTTATTGTTTATGCTTCAAAAGAGAAATATCAGGCCAAAACCGTTATTATCGCAATGGGTTTGGTGCCGCGGCGCTTGGCAATACCGGGTGAACAAGAGTTTATCGGTAAAGGGATCTCGTATTGCGCCAATTGCGACTCGCCTTTTTATCGGGACAAGCAGGTTGCTGTTGTTGGCGGCGGCAACGCGGCTTTGGACGCGGCTGAGATCTTATCCAAAATTGCCAGCCAGGTGTATCTTATTCATAGGCGCGATGAATTTCGCGGTTTTGAGGTTTTGGTTGATGAGGTTAAATTGAAGAAAAATATTAAATTAATGCTAAACAGCGAAATCAAGGAAATTAAAGGCGATGGCCAGGTTCAGGCAATTACAGTGGTTAATAAAGAAAAAAAAGAGCAGGAGATCAAGATTGACGGTGTTTTTATTGAGGTCGGGCGGATCGCCCACACTGATCTGGTGGCTGATTTAGTGGAGCGCACCAAGCAGCATCAGATAATCGTTGATGATAAATGCGGCACCAGGACCCCTGGCTTATTCGCGGCCGGGGATGTAACAACCGTGCCGTATAAGCAGATCACGATCGCTATGGGACAGGCAACGATCGCCGCTCTGGCAGCCTATGAGTTTATCCAGCTTAAGAAAGGCAAAACCCCCGGACCAATAATGGATAGAAGCGTAAAACCATGTTAGATATTGAATATGAACAAAGTTTACTTAATGCCGGCATTGCTTGCCTTGGGGCGCTTGATGAAGCCGGACGAGGGCCTTTGGCCGGGCCGGTAGTGGCGGCCTGCGTGCTGGTTGATCAGGATTTTGCGGTCAGCAATAAGCTTGAAGGCGTTAATGATTCAAAAAAATTAAGTGAAAAGAAGCGGGAAGCGCTTTTTGATATTATCAGTTCTGAATTCAGCAGTGTTGGTATTGGAGTTTGCGACCATCAGACCGTGGATAAAATTAATATTTTGCACGCCAGCTTTTTGGCAATGAAAAAAGCGATTGGCGCGCTAAAGCAAAAGCCGGACATGATCATTCTGGATGGAAAATTTCCAATCCCCAATTTAAGCATTAAGCAAGAGCCGATAATTAAAGGGGACGCGCGAATATTTTCAATCGCGGCCGCTTCAATCATTGCCAAGGTTGCGCGGGACCGGTTAATGCGTGAATATCACGCCCAATATCCGCAATATGGTTTTGATAAGCATAAAGGCTATGGCACCAAAACGCACATGGAAAGCCTTAAAAAATATGG
>DAOVXE010000075.1 GCA_030636285.1 Candidatus Falkowiibacteriota bacterium
GCAGATTAACAATATCTTCCTGGGTAAAAGTCGGGGCAAACTCCGGCTCCAGCTCCTCGGCGTCAGCCGCTCCTACCCGGAATAAGGCCATAGTGCCGACGTTGCCAAAAACCGCGTTTTTCACCGTATCTCCCAGCTGTTCAATATACTGATGGGCAAGGGTCAAATTAAGCCGGTATTTCCTGGCTTCAGACAAAATATTAGCAAAGCTATCAGTTGTAAAATTCTGAAATTCATCAATGTATAAATAAAAATCTTTCCGCTCTTCTTTTGGTATGTCAACCCGGCTCATCGCGGCCAGCTGGATCTTGGTGATCATCATCGCGCCCAAAAGCTGTGAACTGTCTTCACCGATCCGCCCTTTGCTTAAATTAAGTATTAAAATCTTGCCTTGATCCATTATTTCGCGCATATCAACCGTTGACTTAACCTGGCCGACAATATTCCTGATCAATGAAGTTGATAAAAATTGGCCGACTTTATTCTGGATCGGAGAAACCGCTTCTGACGCGAATTTATCGGCATAACCGGCAAATTCATTTACCCAAAACGACTTGACTACCGGATCCTGGATCTTGTCTATCACCCGCTTGCGGAACTTCTTGTCAGCCAGCATTCTGGTGACAGCGAGCAAAGTTGAGCCGGGAAAATCCAGAATGGCCAGGATCGTATTGCGCAAAATGTATTCCAGCCGCGGCCCCCAGGAATCGGCCCACAGCTTTTGAAACACGCTGACCAGGCCGGAAGCGACTAAATGCCTAAGATGCGGTTCAACCTGTTCAACCACGTTAAAAGCGATCGGGTGATCAAAATCAGCCGGATTAAAATACACAACGTCATTGATCCGATTATTGGGGATATATTCTATAATTTTTTCCACCAGATCGCCATGCGGGTCAACCACGGCCACGCCGCGGCCGGCCCAAATATCCTCAACGATCATATTTTCCAGAATCGTGGACTTGCCCATGCCGGTCTTGCCGATCAAATACATGTGGCGGCGGCGGTCGTTAGTCATTATGCCGAATCTGCGGTTGCTGTTTCTATAATTTGTTTCCGCAAATACGTTAATATCTTGATTGTCCATAAATATATAAAAAATTAATTCTTACGCAAAAGGCAGGTTTTTCGGCGGTGCTCCTGCTTTTTTCTTATTTGCTTCCTCCTCTTCACTATTCACGGGATCTACGGAAATTTTTTCCATTGGCTCATCCCAGGGTAAACTCTTAATTTTGCTTTCCTTTGCAGGCTCTTTTTCAGACTCTTTAGCAAAGGCTGATCCGATCTGCTTGCCAACGGATAATGCTGGGTCGTGATCAAAAAAGGTTTCGCCAACAGCCTCGCCTCCTACCGGCAAACTCATTGGCGGCTCAGACTTGCGTCCCGGAGTTTTTTGAACCAGAGGCGCTTTAACCGCGGCTTCAATCGGAAAATGCCAAAGCGTAGCCAACTCGTCTATTGTCATTATTTTTCTACTCCGCCCCCGGGTGCCGCTCCTGGCTTTATAAGCCGCCATTAAACGATTTTTTTTACCTTTAATAGTCGCGTCAACAAAAAAATAATTAGCCGTAGTAACAGTCCTGTCCATATCCGGCTTAAGATTATTCAAATCCAGATCCATAAATTGTTTTATATAGCCCACAAAACCGCTGGTTACTTTGGGCTTATTCATTAATTCTTTCTTAGCCACATAAATAAACCTGTTTTTTACTTCAAAGCCCAATTGCGAAACTTTTTTTTGGATTGCTTCAACCTGTTTTTTCTCTTGCGGCTTAAGCTGCATCATTTTTAAGGGATCATCATCCCCGTTTTCACCAGCCGTCTCACCAAGCCCGCCGCCGGTTATCTGATTAAAAAACTCAGCAAAAAAACTCCAGGCTTCGGAAAAAAATACGCCAAACACTCCTCCGCCTTTATTGTTTTTTTCTTTAAGTATCTTCCCGGCCTCTTTATTCAGCCTTTCCGTCCAGTCAAAACCGGTAGGATAAACTATTATCTGATACCAAAGCTGCTCGCCTTTTTGCAAACTGCCGCAAAGATCCATTAAACTGGCCATAGGGTCCTTAAAAGTTGTCTCGCCGGTTTTTTCATTTACGTCATAAAACTCATTATAGGTTTTTATCGGGAAAGCCTCATTATTGGCATAAATAAATTCACCGCCCCAGATATCCCATTCATCATCCGGAAAAACAGAAGGTAAATCTTCGGCATAATCATTGACTTCGGTGATTTCCGCGTCCGGGTATTGCGAATAAACAGCCGATTCCACTAAATTGCGAAATTTGGCCTCTGTCCAGATAAGAAATTGGGTATAACCGTCAATACTGACAATTTCAAAGCTAAATCCGATCTGATAACGGCCTTCCCAGTATATTTCCAATAAATTAAAAGTGCTGTGCGCTCCGGCAATATAGGTAAACAAATTTTCAATCGCTTTAACCGACTGCTCATTTCCTCTGGGGATATCAATCGCCAATAAAATATAGGATAAGGATTCGGCATATTTTAAATTCCTATAATACACCCACATTCTTATTGCTCCCCACATTAACACAACAGCGATCGGCATCCAGCCGACAGTTATCAGAATTTTAAACACCACCTGATTATAGGGCAGGGCAAAAAAATTTTGAATTGGCGTTATGTCTATATTTATAATTTTCAGTCAAGGAATTTGAATATTATTTTAAAATATTATTAAAATTATACCATATTTACCGCTTATTCGCCAACAAATAAGTGGTAGCTGCTCACTGTCATTCTGAACGTAGCGTAGCGAAGTGAAGAATCTCGAGAATACCATAAGACGCTAAATTCAACGGGATTCTTCGCTGTCGCTCAGAATGACAGTGAGCAGTTACAATAAATGCCTCCGTATTAATCCGGAGGCATTATATCTAAAAAAATTATTCTATAAAAAATTAATCGCTGATATTGATCATATATTTCCCTTTATCTTTGTCAAATTTATCTTTATTCATTAAGGCAAGTATTATAGTTGCTTTCTTAACCATTCTCTTTTCCAGTACTGAATTAATTATTTCATCCCGGGTCATCGGCTTTTCCTGCCTGTTAAGGATCTCTTCAATTACATCACTTACAGTACCATCCTTATATCCCCATTCTTTAAGGCCGTACAAACCACGGCCCACTAAAACATATTTATCATCAAGGATTAATTCATTGTGAACAGTAGCGGCGTTTGCTTTTTTATTATCAAAACTAATCTTATTGATCAGTCTGGCGATCTCCGCAAAATGGACAGGCTTACTATTGTTCTTTAATACCAGATAAATTTTGTCATTAATTGTTTTCGGCTTGATCTCTCGCCAGGTACGCATGCCCCAATGGCCAAATTTATTTTGCTCAATCCTTTTAGCGGCTTTAAGCAGTGAGAATAAAACTTTATTATTATTGATTAGATCAGCGTTTTCATCAAACAGATCAGTATCCAATATTCTGGCAACATCCAGGCTTCCAATAATATTGATCTTGTCCCGATGCTTTTCGCTTATGGCCAAATTATTGATCAGCTTGATTATTTCTTCAGTAGAATGGATCCGTTTGGCTTCCTGTATTGAAACAAGCAGTTCCTTAATAATTTCTTCTAAATGATCTATATCCTGAAATTTTAATTTATAAGAATCCTTAAAGTGATTAGATCCTATGAGCTCTTCAAATTCCTGGTGCAAAAGTTTAGTGATCATAAAATTCAAATAATTCTTATGCACCATCTCATAATTTTTCTTCCCGGATAATCCGTTTAAGGAATAGCCCACAAGCAGATCAAGCAAATATTCTTTTTCCATTAAACCGCCATGCTCCTCAAGCAGCTGGTAAATAACCTTTTTAAGATTGTTAATATAGCCGTCAAGATTTTTAAGCTGCTGTATTTTTCTAACGCTGGAAGTTTCAATCTGGCGGATCCTTTCCCGAGTAAGCTTGTGCGCGTTGCCAATAGACTCCAAAGTCTCCTTGCCTCCTCCATGCAGGCCATAGCGCCGGATAAGAACGTCGCGCTCCCGTTCGGTTAATTCACCAAACAGGTTGTTAATAAGCTCTACCGCGTTAAGTTTCGCGACCTCTTCGGCTTTTTGATTGTCAATAATTTGATCAAGAATTGAAGTATTAGTATTATCCATATATATTTATAGACTTGAGTGCACAATTAGTATTGTAGCGAAATTTTCAGATTTTGAGGAAATTTTTCTAAAAAATTTTTTGCTTATGCCATATGTATAGGCCAATAATTTTTTAGGAAAATTTACCAAAATATGGAAATTGCAGTAGATACTAATTGTGTATTCAAGTCTAATTAACGCATAACAAGAGCATGGGTTGCTTGATTTGCTAAAAATCTATTTAATGATTATAATAAAATCTATTTAACGCTGATAATATAGCATAATAATTCTTATTAGTCAAGTACAAATATTTAACAAAAATTAAAAAAATAATTATTAAAATATAATTGCTAATATTAAATAAAAAATCAACTCATACAATGAATTGATTTTTATAATATTATTATTAATATTTTTACTTTTAATCTAAGTAACTCACCTTACGCACTAAATATTTTTACCTTAGAAAAAATTATAATAAATGTAATTTAAACAAAAATGCTAAGATAAAACTTGTTCTTATCCTCGTTTTTGTTTAAATTACATTAATTACAACTTTGTGCACTCGTCCATGTTACAGTTGACACTATAACCCAAAATGCAAAAAACTAGAAAAATCAGGAAAAACAGGAGAAAAATGTATGAAATAGATATTGGGATGAAAATATCTCAAAAAAA
>DAOVXE010000062.1 GCA_030636285.1 Candidatus Falkowiibacteriota bacterium
AAGGCAACCACTATTGGCACGTTAAATTTTTGCAGGTTTTCAATGTGCTTTTCCAGATTAACAAAACCTTTTTTCACGGCTGCCAGATTATTTTTATTAACCTCGGATATTAACGCGCCGCCGTTATAGCGCAGGGCCCGGGTGGTTGCCACCAGTACGACAGCGCCGGGCTTTAGCCCGCCCAAACGGCATTTGATATTAAAAAATTTTTCCGCTCCAAGATCAGCGCCAAAGCCGGCTTCGGTTAGAACTATATCCGCGAGTTTAAGGGCCAGTTTGGTGGCGCGCAAGCTGTTGCAGCCATGAGCGATGTTTGCAAAAGGTCCGCCATGCATAATGGCTGGTGTGTTTTCCAAGGTCTGCACCAGATTCGGCTTGATCGCGTCTTTAAGCAGCGCGGCCATAGCGCCCTGGGCATTGAAATCGCTGGCAATAATTGGCTTATTATCTTTGGTGTAAGCAATGATTATTTTGCCCAAACGTTTTTTAAGGTCAATTAAATCTTCGGCCAGACAAAGTATGGCCATAATTTCGCTGGCAACCGAGATATTAAAACCATCTTCGCGCGGAACGCCCTGGAGCCGGCCGCCCAGGCCCACTACCACGTTCCGAAGCGCCCGGTCGTTAAGATCCATACAGCGCTTCCATTTGATTTGGCGGGTATCAATATTCAGCTCATTGCCGAATTGCAAATGATTATCAATCAACGCGGATAGCAGATTGTTAGCCGAGGTAATGGCATGCATGTCGCCGGTAAAATGCAGATTTATATCTTCCATCGGCACCACCTGTGCGTAACCGCCGCCGGCCGCGCCTCCTTTTATGCCAAAGACCGGGCCAAGCGATGGCTCGCGGATCGCGATTATTGCTTTTTTCCCGATCTGTTGCATGGCCTGCCCAAGGCCGACCATGGTAGTGGATTTGCCTTCACCGGCCGGAGTAGGGTTGATCGCTGTTACTAAAATTAATTTGCCATCTGGATTATTTTTGACCCGCTCCCAGAGTGAATCCTTAAGCTTAGCCTTATAATCGCCATATAATTCCAAATCGGCTGATTTAATATTTATTTTTTTGGCAATATCAGTAATCGGTTCAAGCCTGGAGGCTTGCGCGATCTTAATGTCATTATTCATGGTTGTATAATGCGAATCTACAAATGTATGCAAATTTTGCGAATTACGAATTATGCGAATGAAAAAATAATACTAATATATTCATATTATCTCAAATATTAGCGCTTGGCAAGAGAAACAAAAAAAGCTGAAAAAAAGCAGCTAAGCCCCTTGATGCTCAAGGAGCTTAGCTGCTTTTTTTCAGCTTTTTTGCTTATTGTCTTAATCTATTCATTTTGTTAAGATAATTATAGCCAATATGGATATACAAGAAAAAAAACAAGCTGTCAGGGAATTAATGAAGCTTCATTACGGATTTAAAGACTTCCGGCGCGGACAGGAAGAGGCGATTGACGCGACTCTTGAGGGTGAGTCTTCAATTATTGTCATGCCTACCGGCGGCGGCAAGTCTTTGTGCTACCAATTGCCGGCCCTGGTGTTAGAAGGAGTAACGATTGTAATTTCCCCGCTTATCGCGCTTATGAAAGATCAGGTTGATAATCTGAATAAAATCGGCATTCCGGCCACATTTATTAATTCCTCCATAAGCTCCATGGAAACCAACAGCCGATTGGAAGCAGTGAAAAAAAATCAATATAAACTTCTCTATATCGCGCCGGAACGTTTTTTTAATCAAGAGTTTGTTGTTGCGCTTAAAGACATTAAGGTAAGCCTTTTTGCCGTGGACGAAGCGCATTGCATCAGCCAATGGGGCCATGACTTCCGGCCCAGCTATTTGCGGCTCAAAAACGCGGTTGATCTGGTTAATAATCCGCCGGTCATGGCCCTGACCGCCACGGCCACTCCGGAAGTGCGGGATGATATTATAAAACAGCTGGATTTGGAAGCGCCGAAAAAGATCATTACCGGTTTTGCCCGGCCGAATTTGCAGTTTGGCGTAATCCATGCCAGTGAAGCGCGCAAGCCGGCAATGGTGCTGGACGCGATAACAAGCGCCCAAGGCGGATCAGGCGTAATATACGCCGGAACCAGAAAGCGGGTAGACAATCTGGTGCAGTATTTACTTGAGAATAATATTGAGGCAGTCAGCTATCACGCCGGCATGGAAATAGAAGACCGAAAATGGGTGCAAAATAATTTTATGCGCGATAAAGCCAGAGTGATAGTCGCGACCAACGCCTTTGGCCTGGGCATTGATAAGCCAAACATCCGCTATGTCATCCACTATGATATGCCCGGCACGGTTGAAGCCTATTATCAGGAAGCGGGCCGGGCCGGCCGGGATGGAAAATCAAGCCTTTGCTTAATGCTTTATAATTCCCGCGATCGGGCTTTGCATGAATTTTTTATCAAAGGCGACAATCCATCGCCCTCGCTTATTCGGGAAATTTACAATATATTGCTTAACTACGAAAGTGATACAATACTTATTACTTACGCGGAGATCATGGATAACCTAAGCGATAAAATTCCGGATATGGCGATCGGCACCGGCTTAAAGATCCTTGAGCGTGAAGGCTATATTAGCCGCTCGCGGGAAAAGAGCGGCAATGCTTTTCTTAAGTTAAATAAAACCATTGAATACATTCTGGACACTGTGAGCCCGCAAGCGAAAAAACAGCGTGAAATTATTTCCAAACTGGAAAAACGTTTTGGCAGCGAAATCACCAACGGTTGGCAATTCAACCCTGACGAAACAGCTGATATTCTGGAAATCAAGCGCGAGGCTTTAATGCGCGCGATTCGCAAGCTAAATGATGAGGGGCTGGTGCAATATGCTCCGCCCTTTAAAGGAACGGAAATAAAAATTATCAAACGGGTTAGGCCTAAAAAATTGGAGTTTAATGAAGAGGCAATGCGGGATAAAGCGCGAGCCGCTCATAAAAAACTGGATAAAATAGAAAATTATGTTTATGATTTTGGCTGCAGGCAGAAATATATGCTTAATTACTTTGGCGACAGCGAATCCAGGCAGTGCGGTAAATGCGACACTTGTCTGGTTGGCAGCGGTTATACCAGAAAACAAAGACCGCCCCAGCGCAAAATTTCAAGATTTGAAAAGCCGATCCAAGAGCTTGATGTGCTGCCGCCGAAAGAAAACAGCGGCTTAAGCACCAAGCTGACCCAGCTGGAAACTATGGAACTGTATAATAAAGGCAAAAGCATTAAAGATATTGCCGAGCTGCGCGAGCTGTCAAGGAGCATAGTGGTTGATCATTTAAGCTATCTAATAGAAAAAAGGTTGATTAAGGATATTGAAAAATTAGTAAACAATAAAATACAGAATAAAATCAGGCAGGCGATTGAAAAAGTCGGAATGGAAAAACTCAAACCTATTTTTGAAGAGTTAGAAGAAAAAATAGATTATGATAAGATCAAGATAGTAGTTGCATTGGCCAGGCAACAGACAAATTATAAAAGTTTACAAGTTATGCCCAAAGGGCACTAACAGTAGTCGGGAATATTCAAATTCCTTGACTGTAAAAATAAATGTATGTTTAGTGAAGCGGAATTTGAACAAATCGTTTCTGAGGCAATTAATGAACTGCCGGAAAAATTTCAAACGAAAATGAATAATGTGGCAATATTAATAGAGAATTTTCCCAGTCCTGAAACCTTGCGTGAATATGGGATTCGCTCCAAGTACGGATTGTTCGGCCTTTATGAAGGTTATGTTCAGTCCAGCCGCCGCAATGTCGGAGTGGTAACTCCGGATATGATCACAATTTTTCGTATGCCCATACTAAGATCCTGCCGCACCAGGAAAGAGTGCCAACAGAAAATTATTGAAACCGTTAAACACGAGATCGCCCATCACTTCGGCTCTGGCGAGAGAGGCGCCAGAAAGGCAAGTAAAAATTGATATTTGAATATTTGATAATATAAAATTTATTGACTATTAAATTTTACGGCCATTATTCCCTTCGCATTTTTATTTGGATAGGCCCATGCTCTATTAAATAAATCAAATTTTACTTTTCGATCTTCATATGGCGGTAAACCCGGGTCATGTAAAATATAATTATTTTTAGTTAGCCCTTTAAGTAAAACAAAGTGTCCTGCGTAGCCCTTTTTCTTGTTTAATTTTCTTGAATTAACATTGCATATAATTAAATAGTCCTTTTTTATTAATTTTTTTAAATCTGTTTGATTAGGAATTCTTTTTTCAATTTTAATATTTTTAACAAATTTTTTTGCATTTTTAATTTCTTTTTTTATATCGCTGTGTTTAATTTGAGATTCTCCAACTTTTTTGCCATATTCTTTAAGCAAATAATTACCCCCTGATTTGATAAAATGTTTATAATCAAATGGTTCTATCACTATAATTTCAAAATGTTTCTTAACCATCCATAACAATCCTGCCATTGGCCATGTCCAAAGCCCTTTTGTTTTGGCGGTAATCTTATCAAGTTGTTTCCAGGTATAACTGCTTCTAGGAAAATAATATTTTAAAATCATTTTATAAACAGCTTGATAGCAGTGAGTATTATCTTTAGTGTTTGAGTAAAACGGAATTTTTTTATTATATGTCATACTTTTATTATAGCATTTATATTTTAACAAAAAAACCGCCTGAACCAGACGGTTAATCAAGTGCCCCCAGAGGGATTTGAAGACTCCGCCCTCGCCATTTATCCTGAATTATTCAAATTATTACTGCTAAAAATCTAAAGCGTTTTTTCACAAGGCCATGGGGTTCAAATTACACTCTGGGGGCACATATAACAAAAGCCCGGTTGTCTACCGGACTTTTGTTATATGTGCCCCCAGAGGGATTTGAACCCCCGACATTCTCCTTAAGAGGGAGCTGCTCTACCAACTGAGCTATAGGGGCGGTATAGTAAAAAGTATAAAGGTAAAAGTAAAAAGTTTCTTGTTTTAATTTTTTCTTTCTACTTTTTGACTTTATACTTTATACTACATCGTGTAGCTGGGGCGGGGATTGAACCCGCGACCTTAGCGTTATGAGTGCTACGCTCTAACCAACTGAGCTACCCAGCCTTATGTTAACTATTAACTGTTAACATTTAACCATTAACATTTAATTTCTTGGTCTTTTAATAAAATCGCCCAACACTTTAAATTCAAAAAATAAAAATTATTATATAGTTAATTGTTAAAAGTTAAATGTTAATTGTTATTCAGAGTGCACCC
>DAOVXE010000087.1 GCA_030636285.1 Candidatus Falkowiibacteriota bacterium
CGATATACCGCAATATTTTGTTATGGATCACGAATTTAATTTTAAAACTAAATCAATAGCCTAAGTAATTGATAAAAAGTAATATATTTGCAGAATTACAAATTTAAAAAACGATTAAAATTATGAACACATTAAAAACAATCGCCGCCGAGTTTACGACCGCGCGAGCGAATTATTTACAGAAATTTGACGACAATGACCGCAATGAGTTTGCGCGTTATTTTGACATTGAAACCGCTTGGTTCAATTCCTTGCTTATTGAAAATACCAAAATCAGGGCTTGCGAACCGCTCAGTTTGCGCAAAGTGTTGGCAAACATAGTTACGAGCGGCTTAACATTATCGCCCGCCATGCGCGAGGCTTATGTTGTACCGCGCGCGGGTAAAGCGACCCTTGATATTTCATATATGGGATTGATCAAACTACTTACCGACGCCGGGACAATTTCAAGCGTTGAGGCTTATGTGATTTATGAAAATGATGAATACGAATATGAATTAGGACTTAACCGCAAATTTCGGCACGTTCCGGTTTTCAAAGATAGGGGCGCAATGATCGCCGTTTATGCCATTGCCCGGATCAGGGGCGGCGAGCCACAAATTGAAATACTTACCGCCGACGACGTTGAAGCGGTCAAGGCGGTCAGCCCTTCGCATAATGACCCCTCAAGCCCTTGGCAAAACTTTCCCGCTGAAATGTGGCGCAAGTCAGCCGTTAAGCGCCTGTTTAAATATCTACCAAAAGGCAAAATGAGCGACGAATTAATTGCGGCGCTTTCAATCGAGTATCAAAACGACCGGACACTTATAACAATGTCAGACGTTGATAAGGAAACACGCAACGAGATTTTTGCCGAGGTAACGCCCGTTGAGGATGTAAGCGCCGAGATTGTCGAGCCGGTAAAGGAAACACCCGCCGAAAAGACAAAGCCCGTTAAAGCGTCTAAAAAGGTGAACAAACCGAGTGTCAAACAAGAGCCGGTTGCACCCTCTAAAGACAAAACGCCTGAATTTGAAGTAACATCTAAAGATTTTGCGCCGCCGGTTAAGCCAACCAACGGCAAAGCGGTACAATTAGCAGACGACAACGGGCAAATATTCGACACTGATTTGACAGATATATTAAAAAAACTATGAGATTAAAATAAAAAGCGTAAATTAAAGCCTTGGGAAAATCCCGAGGCTTTTTTTTTACACTAATATCAAAACATTAAAATCATGAGTCAATTAAATGCAAAAGATTTAACATTAAATTGGGAAATGCCGACTTTAAAACGGGGCATTGGATCAACAAAAACCCCTGACAACTTTTTAAAAATTAGGCGAGTTGTAAAAGTGGAGCATAAGACGAAATACAACAATCGGTATATCCAATTTAACCGAAATGTTGTAAATCGTTATTTCGGTGATAAAGATGAATATCGAATTGCTATGTCATTTGAAAAAGATCGCCTGATAATGGTCTTTAACCCCCCTCAAGGCGTACCGTTTTATAAGTTATCAATAGCCGGTTCAGGGAAAAACAAAAGCAAAGCGCTTGTAAATTCGGCGGTGGTCGATAAGATTTATGAGTTTTTCAACCTCGATAAAAAGAATATGGCATATTATCTCAAGATTTTTTATTTCGCGGAAATTAATAACATGGAATTGATGGTTCTAACCCCTCAAAGTTATGACACAATGCAACCCGTTTTTGAGGATGAACTAAACGGCGAAAATGCTTTTCATATCAGAAACGGGCAACCCGTCGAAAGCGAGTAAAGAAAAATTTGTAAGTTTGTAAAACAAGATAGTATTATGTTTAATCCTATTATTAGAAATGAGGCAATGGGACGGGCGCGAAACATAGCGCAAAAATGTGTGATTGATCAGACTGAATTAAACAGCGGTCTTGATCAAATGTATGTATTTACCGAAAATGAATTTCGGCAATTTGTGCATTTTCACGCCCTTGAGCAAAGGATTATTTGCGGTCATGGCGCGCGCCTTGCTATAACTCATCCTTTGAGTGAGGCGGTACTTGCCGGTGATATTATCGAGGCGGCTGAATCGCCTGAAATTTTTTAACCCTTTCTTGCCAATGGCTTTGCAATGGTTTAGGGCGCAAAGTCATATATAAAGCCCGGTTAGCTTATGTAGTGGTTTTACATCCCGGCTAACCGGGTTTTTCTATGCCCAAAAGCGGGATTACGTTAAAGCGTTTAAGCGGATGTTGACAACTTTCGCTAAAGCGCTTTTGTTTTTGTCATACCTTACCCCTGTACTAAAACGATTTTATTATGATAATTTCAACAGTAAGTTACAAGGGCGGTACGGGTAAAACGACGGTCGCCGTAAACCTCGCGGTATATTTTGCCAAACTTGGGAAAAGCGTATTGCTGATTGATGCCGACAAAGGCAATGCGCTCAAATGGTCGGGCTTGCGACCCGAAACCGCCGCGCCGGTCATGGCTGTTATGCTCAATGAACCGGCGGCGCTCAGAAACAACATTAACAACCTTTCCGACAAAGCCGACGTTGTAATAATTGACGGGACGCCCGCCATTAATGAAATTACGGCGGTCGTCATGCTCGTAAGCGATATTGTAATATTTCCAATAAAACCGTCGGCGTTTGATGTTTGGGCTTTTGATGATCATTTATTGCCAAAAATCAAAGACGTCAAAGCAATGAAACCAGAACTTGAAACGGCGATACTCTTAAACCATGTTGACGCGCGCCAAAAATTAGCGGTTGAGGTCACCGAATTTTTTACTGAATATGCCATTCCCCTGTTAACCTCGCGCCTTGGATACCGGGCGGTATATCAAAACTCAATACTTACCGGTTTCGGGGCGCTTGAAATGAAAAATAAGATCGCCCGCGATGAGGTAAACGCGTTAGGGCAAGAAATCAGATTAAACCTTTTAATTAAATAGTTATGAACAAACTAAAAGAAACCAAAAAACTCAGTCCCGCCGAACTTGAAAAGCAAAGTAAGGCACTATTGAGCGGCGCGGCTGATAAAGGCACTGTTGATAAAAATAATCCAAAAGCCGAAACACTTCGCGTAAATTCAACTATTAAAATCAATGTATTGTTGCCTTTAGCTGATCATGCCAAATTCAAAGCATATTGCGCCATTTCAAATACCTCGATTCAAACCAAGGGGCTTGAGATTATACGGGCTTGGTTGGATGAGCAACCCGATATTTTTTAACCGCGCGTATTTTTTGCGCGGTTTGGATTATAAAGGGGTAAGTATTAAATTGCTTACCCTTTCTTAAAAAAAAATACCCGGCGCTTGCGGCGTCGGGTTAAGATAGATTTGAGTATTAAACCGGTCTTGGCGGTACGGGGTTAATTGTGTCAAATCGTTAGGTCAAATATACTGCATATAATGGTAATGACAAACACTAATTATCAACATAAAAAAAACCCGGCGCGGTTACGCCGGGAATTGAATTATATCATAATCCAAATTTTTAAGGTATGGGCAAATCTATAAAAATTTATTACACAATGGTAATCGGACGGCTAACAAATGACTTGCAGATTTCAGCGCTTGAAAATCAAGCCCTGACAATTGTACATTCAATCGCGGTAAATAATGAGGCGAAAAATTACCGGTTAAGCTATGATCATTTACAACTTGAATTGGGTCTGCAAAAATCTAATATCAAGGTACTTTTAAAGCGGCTCGTTGCGCGGGGGTTGCTGATACGGGTTGAGCGCGGCAAATATAAAGCCGGTCAGTTATTTCAAACCGCTTATGATAATTACTATTCTCAGATAAAAGAAAGCAATCAGTTTAATGATTCGATGAGGGTAATAAAAACATCGCGCTCAAGGTATGGAACGGGAAATTAACCGGTATGTTGATAACCGAGATAATGAAAGCCCGGTTTGCGGGCTTAACGAAAGCCCGGTTTGCGGGCTTACAAAGGTCTGGTTTGCGGGCTTAACGAAAGCCCGGTTTCCGGGCTAAGTAATTATATTAATATGAATAAGGAAAAAATAAATGGTAATTATAGGCAATTAGTAAATTGCTCATAACCATATTTTTTTTGATTAAATTTTGAAAAATGATAACAAAACAATTTACGGACGGCTCAAGTAATGTTTATTGCGTTGGCATGACAGTTGATGAAATTATAAAAAAGGTTGCCGGGGGTACGGTATTCATTACAACAACTGAAATAATGAACGGTCAGGCGATTTTTATCATTGATAAAGAAACACCCGAGATAATTGAGGCAATTGCCGAGGTTGAGCGAAAAATTGACGAATTGCGGGTATGATAATATTAAATTACACCCATAAAAACGATTTTAAGCCGGTTTGAAACGATTTTACCCCCTTTTATGGTACATGGACACCTTTTTGAACGATTTCGCCCGCCTTGGCGCTTTGAAACGAGCCGGGAAACGAGCGATATTTATTTTTTTGACCCCGTTAAGAGCCGCGCATTTGACCCGCGCGGCTGAAAGTCTTACATTTGAAAAAACTTATTATGGCAAATGACGCTAAAACTCAAAA
>DAOVXE010000044.1 GCA_030636285.1 Candidatus Falkowiibacteriota bacterium
AATTAGCCAGCTGTGAATTGCCTAAAATTCATAATTGGATTAAGTTTCTTTATGGGAATTATCCAAAATTACCAACCTAATCTCCTACCAGTGCCTAAAAATAGTGTAATATAATTTTTATAACAACTTATATCAACAAAAATAAAAACCTTAGCAAAAAGGAGAATATTATGGATCATTTTAAAGTTAGTTTTTTTTCTTTAAGCCCTAAGGAAAAAAGAGAATGTAAAACCCTGAAGATACCAAATTATTACCTGCTTTATTCAAGAATAGCAGAGCACGGCCATGGCATTGAGCAATTAAAAGAATTTATTAAACAGGGAGTCTCGCCGGTATTTTCCAAACAGGAATTAACCGGACATGATTTTAAACAACTAAAAGAATTTATAAAACAAAGAATCTTAAAACAAAGAATCCTGCCAGTATCTTTTTCCAGGCAGGAATTAACAAAACTTGTGGAAGGTATCGTAAATAAAATAAAGGAATTAGTAAGACTCTATGGCGATGGCGATGGCCAAAAAATTGAAAAACTTGAAAAAGAATTTAACTTTAAAATATTCTCATTAGCAAAGGAAATCGTGGCCGGCCGTAAGACTGAAATAAAGGTTAAAGAGAAATCAAAAACAAAAAAAATGACCCTTAGTTTTGTTTCACGATCTGATGGCCAGAAATTGAATCCAGTTCTTGTTTTAAGAGGTAAAACTAAAGAAGACGAATATTGCGTGTATTTTGAAGAATGCAATATCCAGGCCATAAATTATGGCCGCGGCCTTGACTGCTCAACCTGCGAGCACCAAAACATCTAACGGGGAAAATTGAAATAAAATTCTTTTCTCCCCGTTTTTATTTTATAATAAACCAAAAAATCATTAGGTGACCCTAATGATTTTTGTAGTCTATTTGTATTCGCGCCCTACATACCTACCGCCTTACCAACCTAATTACACATGCTTTTCAATCGCGGCAATCAATACTTCCTTGGGCTGCATACCTGTCATGGTTTCCACCGGCTCCTTGTCCCGAAAAATGATCAATGTCGGGATGCTCATTACGCCATATTTCGCGGCGGTTTGCGGGGCCGCTTCAGTGTCCAGCTTGCCTACTATTACCTTATCGCCAAGCTCTTCAGCAACTTCATCAACGATCGGGCTTTGCATTTTGCAAGGTCCGCACCAGACAGCGAAAAAATCAACTAAAACCGGCTTTTCCGTGCTGGCTTCAATTACGTCAGAAAGAAAATTGTCATCAGTAAATTCTTTTGTCATAAAAATTATAATTTTATTTTACAGTCAAGGAATTTGAATATTCCCGACTACTGTTAGTGTCCTTTGGACATAACTTGAATAACTCACCTTGCGCACTAAATATTTTTACCTTAGAAAAAGTTATAATAAATGTAATTTAAACAAAAATGCTAAGATGAAACTTGTTTTTATCCTCGTTTTTGTTTAAATTACATTTATTATAACTTTTTTTACGTGATAGGTGCGTAACATGAGTTAATTATTATTTAACCATATCGCTTAAAGTGGCGCTCATTGAGGCCGGAAAAGCCACAATAATGATCCTCTTTATCGCTACCGCCGTATCAATGCCCCAGGGACACTTGCCGATAAGAGTCATAAATATTCCAACCACGGTTAGAGAAATTATATACACGGCCAAAACCCGCTTTATATATTCAAATTCATAGCCTTTCAAATGATTGTGATACAGGTTTGAATATACAAAAACCGCGATAAAAATAAGCGAAAATAACGCGAACCAGACAATGCTCGCGTTCGTAAGCTCTTGCCCCAGACGCCAAACCTCTTCGGTAAACCCAACCGGAATAGCCAAAAGCACTGAGCCGACAACTATCTGCATTAAATCGCGCGCGCGCAACTCTACCATTAAGGGCTTGATCGCGTAATGAAGAACCTTTCCGGCTCCATCCACGATCGGGATCACTTTATGCAGATGCCCGCCCACTCTTTTTACGCTATAATTATTTTTATAGTTTTTTTTATTTTCTTTTTTACTTGTCATAAATTTGCGCGACTGATAATTTACGGATATTTTCATTACTAATACCCAAGCCCTGCTCTTTCATCACTTGCCATGCCTCCATGGTTGAATCCAGCTTAATTCCTTTTAAGCTTTTTGGCAATACATAATAAACATCTGTTAGATCATCTTCGTTTATTATAAATCTGCCGGCTGTAATAAGAGGAAAAGATTTATCAAAATATAAATACTTGATCATTTCATCGCTGGTAATTTTTATTCCTTTATCTTGTATTGTCCGCCAAGTATCACTGGGACGACCCAAAAAATACCGCTTTTTATCATCCGGGTTTAGCCACCAGGCTTCGCCAACAGATTCCACTTGCAAAAGGATCTTTCCCTTTAACCTTAAAAACAGCTCTTCATCAGGCTTCACGCTTAATTTAGTTTCCCGTTCAATCACTTGTTCAAATTCTCCGTGTTGTTCTTCGCTCCACTTAAGTATTGAATCAACGAATATACCGGCCACTTTCGTCTCCGAGCGGTAATCTATAATTGAGCTGGTCAAAATAATATAGATAACAATAACGATATCTATCAATAATATCTTTTTTAAGAGTGATCGGCTCCCTTTCATAATCTTATTATACCATATTTGCCTGTATGCGCGCTATTTTTTTACCAGGCGATAATTATCCTGCATATATTCCAGATCATCCCGCAATTCGCTTAATACTTTTTTCATGGTATTAACACTAAAATCATCCCCTGACAGATTATTTAATATAGTGGCAAGAGTACCGAAATAGTCATTCTGTTCGGCATGAAAATTCAGCTCTTTTATTCTCTTTGTATCAAGACCGTCAAAAATTACCAGCGATAATTCCCTTAGCGGGTATAAACAATCATCGCAAACAACAGCGTTGGTAGATGTTATTTTATATTCTCTATCCATAATGTATATTATTATTATATAATCGCCACCCAGCCATAAATGGCAGGGCTACATTTTTATTTTTCAATCCCGCTAAAGCGGGATATTACTATTAACGTTTTTATATATAGCCCTATTCATAGGGCTTAAAAAAATTATCAATTAGACCTGCCATTTATGGCTGGGCTGAAAAGCAGGATAGTTTTTAAACTATATAATTTGCGCGTAAGGTATAATTAATCATTATTTAATCGTATTTTATTGGAATGCTTAAGTATTTATTTCCGGAAATTATAACATGGTCCAAAATATTTATTCCCATAATCCTGCCAACCCGCACAAGCTGCTCGGTTACCATAATATCAGAAGCCGTCGGCTTAACCGATCCGGAAGGGTGGTTATGCGCGATAATAATAGCCGCGGCCGCGTAAGTAACAGCCGGACGAAATACTTCCCGCGGATGAACAACATTGGAGGTAAGGCTGCCGATTGATATCACTTCATCATGGATGATCTGATAATGGCTATTTAAATAAATTCCCCTAAACTGCTCTTTGGGCAGTTCCCGCATATCTTTTAAATACTCAAACGCCTGCTTGGCGGTGCGAATTACGATCCGGCCGTTCTTTGAGTCGTTAAAAAAACGGCGGCCAAGCTCAAAGCAGGCAACGATCTGGCAGGCTTTTGTTTCCGGGATCTCAAGCTCCTGGCTTAACGTTTTTGGATCGGTCTGGCAAACCACGCCTTTTTTGCCGTATTCTTTTATCAGCCGGGCGCTCATTCGCATAACCTCTTCTTTCCGTGTGCCGGTTGCCAAAACCACTGCCAAAAGCTCAACCGCGCTTAGCGCTTTTGGCCCGCGCTTTTTAAGCTTTTCCCGCGGCCTGTCTTCTTCATCCAGGTCTTTGACGCGCAATACGTATTTTCGCTCATCGCCGATGATCAAATCATTATCAACTATCTGGTACATATTTTTTATCAGCGATGTTTGGGTTGATGAATTGAAATTTTGCATAAAAATATTTACTTATTAACTATTATTATACCAAATTTATTTATTCTTACCAAAAAACTGACTTTTCCACATATCGTGAGTTCTATATCTTTTATTATACACGAACAAAACACGAAAGTAAACCCCTTATTAAATCTGGATTAAAATAATAATTTTCCAAAAAAAATAAGGGGTAATAACGCGGTAGCATACCAGAATGGTCGCTTTTGCGCATCACCCCTTTTTTATATTTTTCTTTTAACTTTTTAAAAATAACAAACTTACGCGAAGCCTCCTGCTTGCATTAATTCATCCCGAGTAATAACCGCGGTTACGTCATCAACGTGCTTACGGATATTTTCCAGTCCGCCTTCTTGTCGATCAACCAAAATCACAACTTTAACAACTCTCAGACCTGATTCGCGCGCCCGCTCAATAGCTTTAATAGTGGATCCGCCGGTCGTAGCCACGTCATCAATAACAACAACTGGATCACTTGGACTTACATCCCCTTCTATCCAATTAACAATCCCGTGATCCTTTAAATCTTTACGAATAGAGAATGCGCTAATTGCTCCGCCTCTAAGCCCGGAGGTAAACGCGGTCGCTACCGCAATAGGGTCAGCACCAAATGTCAAACCGCCTACGGCTTTCGCGCCAGTATCAGCGATGGCATCATAAATCAAATGTCCAGTCAAAAACATACCGTGGTGATGCAATATTGTCGGTTTGCAATTAACGTAAAATTTACTCATGCGCCCGGAAACCAATTTAAATGCCGGCAATTGTGAATACTTGAACGATTTTTTTAATAACATACCAATTAACTCGTTCTTCATTTTATTTACCTCTCTGTTTGTAATTTGTAATCGGTCAGATTACTTATTCCAAGGCAAAAAACCGATTCTTTTTTTGACCGCAGCATTGAGCTTATCTCGACACTCCATCGCCATATCTCTAGATGCATCAGCAAAACACCTTGGATCAAAATCTCCTAATAAACCGAGCTTTTTTCGCACAGCAGGATGCCAAGCGAAGCTAACCGCACGAGAATTATTCGGTAAAATTCCAAATCCATCATCGTTAATACCCACCACCGCATCATCTGGACCAGCACCCTGAAATCCAAATCCAGGTTTTAATTTAAAGCACTGAGGAACAAGCATTTTCATGACTTCAGCATCGTCCGAGCCTTGTGTCGCGCCGAGCACAACACCAACTGAAGAATAACCGCTTTCACCCTTCAATGACTCGCCCATTTCATTAACAAATTTGGCTAAAACCTGCCAGGCAGGCAAACCAGATTCTTTGTCAATCATGTCTTGTAGAAAAGAATTAGGCTTGAAGGACGTCCTGGTTACGACAAAAAAGCCTTTGCCCTGTTGACTTGCTACACGCAGAAATGAATCAAAATTTGGATTACAAATCCATGGGGTAACCGTGATAGCGCCGACATTGTATGGAGAAGGTATTTGAGTTAATTCTCCATCACCACCTATTACATCAACCGTTCCCATATGGCCATCGGCATAGGCGTCAGCCGTATCACCTCCGTCTTCGCGCTTTGCGTCTTCAGTCGTGATGGAAAGTAATCCCATTGAATCAAGAAAGGCCAACGTTTCTTCAAACGCTCTCACTCCGTGGTGTCCGTACTTTTCGTAGAACGCCATCTGCGGTTTATAGGCCAACGCAAATGGATAAGTGGCATTGATGACAGCCATATTAAAGACAACAAAGGCCTCTGCTACTGCGCGGTAACCTGGCCCGAACTTTTCAACAGCCCACTTTCTGATATGGGGAGGAATGTACCTGAGCTGAGGGTCAAGTCCGACACAAAGATATGACTGTTTTCTGATGATTTCTTCTATTAATCTGTCCGCAAAATTCATAATAATTTCTCCTTTTCAGTTAAACATTAAAAGTTTTAATCCGTTATAAGACTTCCTGATAATTCAGGGATGTCAGCAAAACCCTTTGCCAGCATGTATTCTTCTGTGCCATCAACCATTTCCGTAAACACATTGCTGTTGTTAAACCCGGCAGTACCGATCTGGATCGCCGACGCTCCGCAAATCAAATATTGAAGCGCTGTGTCCGCGTTATAAATACCGCCAACCCCAATTGTTGGAATGCCGATGTTCGCAATATGAAGCTGATATACCATCCTAAGAGAAACCGGATGTATTGCCGGCCCTGACAGACCGCCAATAATATTTTTCAGTTTAGGCCTCCTGGATTGAATATCAATAGACATTCCCAATAAGGTATTAGCTGAAGATATTGCGTCAGCGCCGGCCTCTTCCGCTGATTTAGCGATCGGGATATGATTAGTTACGTTTGGCGATAATTTGACGATCAAAAATTTATTCGTAACTTTACGCACCGCGCTAACCGCCTCAAAAGTCAAGGCGCTGTCAACTCCGAAAGCCATACCTTTATCCACATTCGGGCAGGAAATATTCTGCTCTATAGCGGAAATAGGCGCATTTTCCAATCCTTTAGCAATTTTTACATACTCATCAACTGTCTTGCCGTGGAAATTAACAATCACCGGTATGCCATATCTAAGTAAAGCCGGCAAATCATCTTTTAGGAAAACATCAAGACCGACATTTTCC
>DAOVXE010000084.1 GCA_030636285.1 Candidatus Falkowiibacteriota bacterium
CAGAAGCCGGCGCAAATAAGATCGCTGTTATTAAAGCGATTCGCGTAATCTCCGACATGGGCCTTAAAGACGCTAAGGATTTGGTGGACGCCGCCCCTAAGGTAATTAAAGAAGGCGTTAAGAAGGAAGAAGCCGAGGAAGCTAAAAAGCAGCTGGAAGAAGCCGGCGCTAAAGTTACTTTGAAATAATTTTTTTCAGTATTTTTAAAAGCACTCCTATTTTTAGGAGTGTTTTTATATTTTGTAAAAAGTTTTTGTCATCATGAGTCCGGAGTCATCGGGACGAAGGATCCAGACGCTATCACCACGAGATTCTTCTCCGCCAGCTGGCGGATCAGAATGACAAGGTCGTTTGTTTGCGGGCGAATACTATTCTTCCGTTTCCAAATGTGGCGCCGGAGCGGAGTATATACTGGTGCCGGAAAGGAAATACATTTTTTTATTGGTTTCATCAATCGCAAAATCCAGGCAATTACCAAGAAAAGGAGCTTTGTACTGCAGAATAAATTGTCCTGACTTGTCATATAGTACCAATCGTTCTTCATCAGGCTCCAGAATATAGAGAAATTTTTGCTCTTTTGATGCGAAAATTTTTGTCGGATTGCTAAGTGCCGGATCTACTGGCTCAAGTTTAAAATCAATTTTTTTGCCGCGCAAATATTTAAGCGCCTGGCCGTCAGATAACAGGACATAAACGTGGCCGTCAATGGACATATCAATTGCCTGGCTAAAGTCCGCGCTTTCCTGAACCCAGGCATAAGCGGCAGAGAAGCTATCACCGGCGCGGTTATAGCGGAAAATTTGGTTAACCTGGCGGTTTAGCAGGTAAAGCCGCCCACCAAAAGTGTCGGCTCCGATAAATTGGTTCGCGTCATGGAGCAAATTAATTGACAGGTCCCGCATTGCTTCATCCTTGGCGCTAAATTCAATTATTGAGCCGTTATTGAAATAATAGATAGAGTCTTCGCCGGCCGCGGCCGGGAATTTTAGATCGTTGATCGGCTTCCCCAGATCGGTTACCGTGGTAATGATATTATCGTTTTCTAAGACATAAATTGATTTATCCTGAGGATCAGCCGCGTATATTTCTTCAGTGGCCGGAGAATAAAAAATATTTATTGGCTTGGCCTGGCTGTTTAATTTGGATAAATTCGCCAGTTCATTTATTTCCTCAAGCCTGACGACGCGGCGTGTTTTTTCCAACTGCAACTCAAGTTTATTTTTAAAATCCTGATATTTTTGTTTTTGTTCATCGGTTAGTTGCGGGAGCTGTTCTAATAGTTCGGTAATTTCGTTGAATAATTTTTGCGCGCCGGCATCATTACTGTATAGCAGGCTGGCTTCCGCCTGATTATGCTTTTTTTCTATTAGCTGAGCTAATTCATGATAGTTGTTTTCTATCTCTTGTTTTTGCTGTTTTTGCTTATTGATAAATATATTAGCGCTAAAAATCAATATTAAAATTATTGCCGCTCCAAGGAGTATTTTTCGTTTATTGCTAAGCCTGAAAATTTTGGCAATATATTTTTTATACGCGTTTGTCGGACACGAGCTGATATTTGCGGCGATATTTTTTATTTTTTGCCAATTTGCCAACAGGCGAAACAGATAGAGCGGGATATTTATCAGGACGATTAAGCCTTGTTTAACTAAAGAAAAAATATTATTTAAAAATTGAGAAGATTTTTTCTTTGAGTAAATTTGTTCTTTTAACACTATTGTGTTTTTGGGACCAGAGTCTGCTTGCCATGGCCAAAGGCTTTGCGCGAAAGCCAGCCATTTTTTTACGTTTAATATTCCTGATGGGGCCAGGAGCTGTTCGGTAGTATCTTCGGTTACGTTTAATTCGGCGATTGAATCACGCGTTTCTTCCGGATGAACAGCCGCGCTATTTATTTTTGGCGTATCCAGAACAGTATTTTTTATAAGCAAACCCTGAAAAGATACATAAGAGTTTATTTGTCCCAGAGTGGATTTGATCTGCTCAACCGCGCCGGACGGAGGCAAGGTGGTAATTATTTGTTTAAGCTGTTTTTGGGAAATGTACTCGGGTAAAGCTTCGTTAACGACCAGAATATAGCTGCGAGTTGGCAAATCGCCGCTCATTACGTTGGAAAATAATTTATTTGATTCATTTTTTTCATTTGCTTCCCGATCCGCCTTGGCCAAATCAATTATTTTATATTTTTCGCCTGGTTTTTTTTCGTTTGTCTGTTCTTTGTTTTTTTTATCATTTTCAGAGCCTTTATAAAACAAGAATACTTTATTTTTTCCGGAATTGGCAAAATGCAGAATGTTTTTGTAGATTATGCCGACAGATATGTTAATTTGAGAGTTTTTGATCTTTATTTTTTCATCATGTGAAAAATCGCGGAATTCGGTATTGGTTTTTGCCAAGGCCGCTTCAAAGATGTGCTCGGGCCGCAGCGTGGTAATGCGTTCGCGGAGAAGTATTTTATCGTTCTGGTAATAATTATGGTTTATCCGGTCAATTAAAAAATTTATTACTTTAAGCGATTGGCTATTATGGCCGCTTAATTCAATAACTATAAATAATTTGCCGGCCAAAGACTCTTTTATCGCGTCTGGCTGAGCAATAAAAATGTCGCTTATACCAGCTGATTTTTTGCCCTGACTAAGATTAATTGTGGCGATTTGACAACTCATTTGCTTTAAAAAATTGACTATTAGCGCCATTATATTATACTATAAAAGGTAGGTGTAGTAAACAGGAGAGGATAGTATTATGCTTAGCAAAATATTTGGTTCAAAAGCGCGGGTTAAAATTCTTAAGCTATTTCTTATCCATCCGGATGATAAGTTTTATATTCGGCAAATCTCCAGGGATCTTAATCTGCAGTTAAATTCAGTCCGGCGCGAGCTGGAAAATCTGGAAAAGTTCGGTCTGTTTGTTTCTAATCCGGCAGAGTTTGATCAGGCTGTTGAAGCGGTCATGAGCAGGGAAGATTTCATCAAGCAGTTTGAGGAACCGCAAAAAAGCAAACAAAAAGCCAGGAACAAGACTTCAAGAATGGAAAAAAAGTATTATCAGGCAAATAAAAAATTTGTTTTATATGAAGAGATCAAAGCCTTGGTGATCAAATCGCAAATGCTTTATGAAAAGGATTTTATTAACAAGCTTAATAAAGCCGGACATCCCCGGCTTTTGATCTTGACCGGTTTTTTTGTTAATGACGCGGATAAAACCATTGATCTTTTTCTGGTCGGGCGCTTAAATAAGAGAAAGCTGCTTAAATTGATCAAGGATCTTGAGAACGATTTGGGTCGGGAAGTAAATTTTACTCTTATGAGCAATCAGGAATTTAAATATCGCCGTGACATCACGGATGTTTTTCTTTATGATATTCTGGAAGGCAAAAAACTGGTTGTGATTGATGAGATGGGCTTAAGCTAGGAATTTATTGTTGCAAAAATATAGAAATCAGCCAATTTTTTGGTTGATTTTTTGGTTGATTTTTGCTATAATTCAGGTATGACCATTCATGATTTTATCAAAAAAAGAAAATATTTAATTTGGTATGTTAGCGACTATGACGCGCTTGATGCCGAAGCCATTGTTGAGGCCACTCTTAATTATGGCGACTGGGATGATGTTCAGAAGTTAATAAAAATTATCGGTATCAAAAAGATGGCCAAAATTTTTCATAAGCAAACTCATTTTAAAAGCGGGCGTTGTAATTATGATAAAGTGGTAAAACATTATTTTAAGCTTTATTTTGATAAGTATGCATAAAGAAATTTTAACTAAAGAGCAGGTTGAATTGCTGCCACTGGTTAAAAAGTTCAGTAAAGATTTTGGTCTGGTCGGCGGCACGGCTATCGCGTTTCATATTGGGCATCGGCAATCAATAGATTTTGATTTATTTTCGTTGAGAGAATTTGAAAACGCTAAAATAAAGAAGAAAATAACTGTCAACGGACATAGCATAGGTAAGGTATATCGGGATGAGTTTGGACAATTTACTTTTATAATGAATAATGTGCAATTTACCTTTTATCATTATCCATTTAAGATATCGTTTAATAAGAATTTTGAAAACATAGTAGATTCGCCGGATTTATTAACCTTGGCGGCCATGAAAGCTTATGCTTTGGGCCGGCGGCCAAAGTGGAAAGATTATGTTGATTTATATTTTATATTAAGTAATTTTCATTCCATGAAAGAAATAGAGAAAAGGGCGGTAAAAATATTCAAGAATGAATTTAATGCCAAATTATTTAGAATGCAGCTGTCCTATTTTGATGATATTAACTATTCACAGAAAATAACATATCTGCCCGGGTTTGAAGTTGATGATGAAATTATAAAAAAGCAATTAATTGAATTTAGCTTAACTTAATTCATATTACGCGCTTATCGCGTAAACAAAAATTATAATTAATGTAATTTTGGGCACTGGTAGGAGATTAGGTTGGTAATTTTGGATAATTCCCATAAAGAAACTTAATCCAATTATGAATTTTAGGCAATTCACAGCTGGCTAATTCCAACGGCGATTTATTTTTTCTGTCTTTAAATTGAGATTCTTTTA